>DRHE01000111.1 GCA_011049745.1 Spirochaetales bacterium
TCCAGATAACAAAACCCAGGATAAATGAGGTATAGAGGATTATTAAAAGCTGTTTACTGTCATAAAGATGTACATTGCGGCCAAAGAGGGAGATAAGACCGCTATCAATCACATTTACAATAATAAAAAAGGGTATAACCAGGGTTATGGTGGGGAGCATGCGCACGAACATCAGGGACATAACCATGGTTTTTTTCAAACGGAATTTCAGGCGAACCACCGCGTAGGCGGCCAGTGAGCCAAAGAACAGGCAAACTACTGTTGTAATGGTAGCGATAATTAAACTGTTCTTAAGGGCAGCAAGGAAACGCGAGCTGATCTCTTTCTCAGGATTAAAAAAAGAGATGTAATGCTTGAAGGTTGCCCTCGAGGGCAGCCAGTGGTCCAACCGGTCTGAGATAAGCTCCTTGTAGGGAAAAATGCTGGACAGGAACATCCAGATCAGGGGCAGCACCGTCCAGAGTACGATTATAAGCACCAGCAGGTATAGACCGATTCGTTTGAGCTTTTTCACAGGTTACACCTCTTCCTTGTAAAATAGCTTTATATACAACAGGGTAAACCCCAAAATAAATATTGCAACCAGGAAAGAAAGGGCGGAGCCTTTGCCGAATCTCAAGAATTTCATTCCTGTCTCATAGGTATATATACCGACAACCCGGATTGAGTACTGCATGATAATATAGATAATATCAAACACGCGGAAGAGCTCCATGGTGCGTAGTACCAGGATTACCAGGAATACCGGCTTGAGGTAGGGATAGGTAACAGACCAAAATTTCGCCAGGAATTGGCCCCGTCGATCGATGCCACCTCATATAGACTGCCTGGGATCTGCTGAAGATCGGCTAACAGCAGAAAGATAACCAGTGGGGTTACCTTCCAGGTATCGGCCAGAATGATCATATTCAGAGCGCGGGATACACCCATCCAGGAAAAGAAAGAGGAAAGAACCGGGACTCCCGCAAAAGGAATGTCAAACCCCAGCCAGACAATGTTATTGTCCTTAGCCAATACACCCAGCACCTTGAGCAGGCCATTCAAAGCCCCGAAACTGCTGCCTGCATATATCCATTCCCAGAGGCGGGCATTCACCACAGTGGGCACGGCCCAGGGTATCAGGATAATCGCCCGCACAAACCCCCTGCCGATGAACTTCTTATTTAGAACTAGAGCAATACCGGTGCCCAGAGTCAGCTCAATTATCAGTGATACTATAGTGAAGTAAAGGGTAACCCGCACAGAGAGCCAGAATTGAGCATTTTGAAAGAAGAAATGGATATAATTGAGCAGGCCCCGCCAGTGTAGATCGATCCCCCCCAAACGGGGAGTTGCTTCATTAAAAGAGAGGGTAAACGCAAAAAAGATCGGCCCGATAATAACTAAGAGTATTATTATTACTGCCGGTAAGATTAGAAAAATTAAAAGTTGACGGGAACTCATTTCCCTGGTGATCATACCCTACTCCATCCCGGCTTAAACCAGGGGGGAACTCTTTACTCTTTAAAGAATCCCCCCAATAATTTTAAGCTATAACTTTTCGATCTCAGCTTTGGCTTTATCCAAAGCATCTTTGGGTGACATCTTCATCTGCAGAGCCTGATGGATATACCTCTGAAGAATAGAGGATGTTTCAGTATAGACCGGCACACGGGGGCGATGGTGCACATTGGCAATCTGCTTTGCTTTAATGTCCATAACCGGATCCATCTTCGCAGCGTAACCGCTGGTGGCAACTGATGTCCAGACCGGCATTTCAGTCAGGTAAGCCCTTTGAACAATGGGAGAAGTGCAGAATCTCAGCCATTTCCAGGCTGCTTCCTGGTTATTTGAATTGGCCAGGATGGCTGCACCCTGAAAACCTGAAACCGAAGCTGTATCATTAGGATATTTGCCCAGAACGTCTTCAGCAACAGGCAGCAGGCCCATTTTAGACTGTCCTACAATTTTCGAAACTTCCGGATCGTCGAGAGCTCCGTATTGAAAGGTCCAGTTTGAGGTAAATGCCGCCTGTCCGGCTATAAAATCATCCCTGGCAGCAGGTTCATCATTGGTCAAGGATTTGGGAGAGGCGAGCCCTTCTTTAAGCAGCATGACCATGAACTCCAGGGCTTTCAACCCCGCGCCTTCATTGAAAATGGGCTTGCCGTTTTCATCAAAGGTTTCACCTCCGAATGCCCCGGTGAGCCAGACATATTCGCAGGTCAACCCCTCTTTCTGGTTCCAGGAGTCGGTCCAGGGATACTCCACAATGCCCTTGCTCTTCATTGCTTTCATCATTGCCACCATCTTTTCCAGGGTCTTGGGGCGTTCTCCCGGAAAGCCGGCGCGTTTGATCATATCCACATTATAAAAGAAGAGCTGAAAATTGGCTAAAAAGGGCATGGCCCAGATTTTACCGTCGTAGGCAAAGGCATCCAATATTGGTGAGGGAATATAATCTTTAAAGCCGGCGATCCTGTCATCAAGGGGAACGCAGAATCCCTTGCTGGCGAATTCAGCGGTCCAGATTAGATCAAGGGAAAAAACGTCATATGTGGGTGTTGAGGCAATTGCCGAGGCAACAACCTTTTCATGCTGTTCATCATATTTCACAAAGTCAACATTAACCTTGATCCCGGAAATATCGGTAAAGAGTTTGGCCCACATTTCAACATCCTCGGGCTGGTAAGCAGCCTGTGCCATATACAGGACATTCAGCTCCTGCGGGGGCGCTTCTGCCGGTCCTGCCGCTTCTTTAGGAGCGCAGGAAATCAGAGCCAGCAGGATAATTAATCCTGCCAGAAGCATAAAGAATTTTTTCATGAGATCCTCCTATTGTTTTTCTTAACTATATGCAGGAAACATGCCAAGCCATGATGTTTTATTCTTTTTATAATATAGAATTAAAAATATAGGCCGGATAATAAAAGGCTGATTGGCTCAGGCCGGCCAATCTGAAAAGATTATTGGCTGGTTTCAGCCACCTGTAAGTTCATATTTATGTAGCCGATGGCGGAGTTTTCCCCTGGATATACCCAACTCCCTGGCCGCAGCTGAGATATTCCACTGGTGACAGTTCAATGCATTAACCAGGGCTTGCTTCTCAATGTTTTCCAATCTGCTGATTCGGGGTTGTCTTAAGGCAGTTTCTTCCTGCAGTTCCCGAGGTAAGTCGCTTAGCCTTATCTCTCCGGAGCTGTTCAGCACCGCTGCCCGCTCCATAACATTTCTAAGCTCCCGCACATTCCCGGGCCATGAGTATTCCCTTAAGACCATTTTAGCTGCTTCCGTTAAACCCATTATACACTTGCCCAATTCCCCGGCATACCTGGCAAGAAAGTGTTCGGAAATCGGAATGATATCCTCAGGCCTCTCGCGCAGCGGCGGTATCTGAATTGTTATCGTATTTATCCGGTAATAGAGATCTTTTCTAAAAAGACCCTCAGCCACCATTGCTCTAAGATCACGATTAGTGGCACAGAGTATCCTGGTATTTATTTTTATTATTGTACTGCTGCCCAGGGGTTCAAAGCACTTTTCTTCTAACAGGCGTAGGAGCTTGGCCTGAATACTCAAAGGGAAATCTCCGATCTCATCCAGAAAGAGGGTGCCGCCCTCTGCTAAACGCACTTTTCCCGGAAAATCCTTATTGGCCCCGGTGAAAGCGCCCTTGCGATAGCCGAATAATTCACTTTCCAGCAGGGTTTCAGGAATGGTCGGACAGTTGATAGCAATAAAGGGCCGGCTGGAATCTACCTGCCCGGTAACAGCAGTATGAATAGCTTCGGCAATCAAGCCTTTACCTGATCCGCTCTCTCCCATAATCAATACCGGTGTAGAGACCGAGGCCACTTTTTGTACAGTTTTCAAAATCTGCTTCATAGCACCGCTTCGATAGAGAAGTGGTCCATTCCGGATAATACCCTTCAAGTGTTTATTCTCATTCTCCAGATTTTCCATTTGGAATATCCTGGCGATAACATGGCTGATAACATCCTCATTAAAGGGCTTGGTAATAAAATCAACCGCTCCCATTTTGATCGCTTCTACCGCGCCCTCAATAGAGCCGTACGCGGTAATCAGAATAAGGGGGATCTCTCTTTCATTTTCCTTCAGGAATTTGAGAATACCCATTCCATCTATACCAGGCATCTTTAAATCCGAGATAATCAGATCGATTATCTCCCCGTTATTTATTCTTTCAATTGCCTCACTGCCGTCAGCCGCGGTTAGCACAGAATAGCCGTGATTCTCCAGGAGTATTTTAAGCACTTCGCACATATTCTTTTCATCATCCACAACCAGAATTTGCCTCATTATTTTCCTCTTTGTTCCTTAAAATATAATCCTGAAGGTTGAGCCTTTACCGGGCTCTGAGATTACCTCAATACTGCCATTATGCTGTTCAATAATCCGATGACCGATAGACAATCCCAGGCCTGTTCCCGTTGCCTTGGTAGTGAAGAAGGGGTTAAAGATCTGTTGCCTGATCCGCTCATCAAAACCCGATCCCCAATCCTGTATCTCCAGGCACATATGTTCATTTTTTAGAAAAACACGTATTTCGATCTTCCCATTCGCCGCCGAAGCCTGAATAGCATTTAAAACAAGGTTGGAGATAACCTGTTCAATCAAACTCTTATCCATCAGGTATTCAGGTGTTTCCTTACGGATTACTGTGTCAATCTCCAGCTCGGGGTACTTATCCAGGGGCAGGCTGTTCAAAGACTGATCTATTACAGCCCGGATTGAACAAAGGTTTTTCTGTATTTCCCTGGGGCGCGCAAAGTCAAGCAGATTCCTGATGACCAGATTAAGCGTATCAATCTCATTTATTATCATGTGAGTAATCCGGTTATAATTATCTTTTTTATCCAGGATAGAGAAATCATCTCTCAGCATTTCAGCAGATACTTTCATTACCCCCAGGGGATTGCGAATCTGATGGGCCACACCTGCAGCCATTTCCCCCAGGGCAGCCAGCCTTGATGAAATGACCAGCTTTTCTTCAAGTTTCCTGACCCTGGTAATATCCTCAAAAATTGCGATAATTCCAATTTTTTGCCCCTCCTTGGAGAATAAAGGCGATGTACTTAAGAATAGTATCAGATCCATGCCATTCCTGGTAATCCTGACCTCTTCGCCGGTCACCTGCATATCCTTATTCAAGCTCTCCCTTATCAGGCTGAAAAGGCTTCCGGGAAGAGATTTGGACTTAATATGGGTACCTCTGAAATCCTTTTTTTCAAGACCAATAATCTTTTCCGCAGCCGGGTTATAGGTGGTTATCCTTTTTTCAAGATTGATGGTTATTATCCCGGACCTGACATTTTCCAGAATAAGGTTGTTATAATGTGACAGCTGCAGCAGCTCTCTTTCTCTATTAAGCAGATTTCCGCGCATCTTATTAAAGGCACTGGCTAATTCACCGAATTCATCCTCGGCCGGCACCTGGAAGTGATAATGAAGATCGCCTAAAGAGATCTTATGCACACCCTTCAACAGGGTCTGAAAGGGTCTGAAAAATGTAACCCTGTAGAAAACCATGGCGATCAGCAACGCCAGAGAGAGGATCAACAGCGTGGAAACCAGCGAAATTGTATTATAGCGGGTAATTATCAATCTGGATTCTTTTGTATCCAGCAGGCAGAGGATCTTGCCGTTGGATCCCCGAAAACTTTCTATATATATTGAGCCGACCATAAAATTATCGATCTTGATCATCTTATCAGATAAAGAATTGTCATGATCTGCCGCAATTATACTTTTATGTGTTTCACTGTTCAGATTACCGGCCTCAATTATTTTCTCGTTAAAAAGAAAAATAATCTTGGAGTTAGTAATATTTTCCAGCTTTTGTACAAATGATTGATCCAGATTGAGGCTTAAACCCAGAACACCAATTATTTTTTCTTCTCTTTTTACCGGGGAAAGCATTGTCAGCTTAACTACAATACCGCTTTCCGAGACAAAGAAGGATTTTTCACCTGCAAATGCAACTTTAAGGTTTTCCCTCAATTCATTATTCATCAGCAGCATATCACCCACCGAGGTAAAAAGTATATCCGGCTGAATATATATGGCCAGTGAATTCATTTGCAGAGAAGAACGATACACAGCCAGCTCTCTGTTCAATAGATTCCTTAAACCGAAATCTGTATAATCAATGACCTTCTTCTGCCCGGCAAGCAGATTGGTATTGATCATAAGCTTATCCAGAGTTTCTTCCAGGTAAGCATTGCTGCCCAGAAAGGCCCGGTTCATCTGCGCCTGAAAGGAATCATTCTGACTACGGGAGACAATTGCGGTTAAAGCAAGCAGGGAAATAACACCCTGGAGAATAACCAGGATAATAAAGGAGAGAGCCACTTTACTGGAGATCTTTAATCTTAAACTTTTTCGAAAGCGTTGGAGCCTATCCATTTTAATCCGGGCCAATTAGTTGATCGATCTCTATCTGCGCATTATGCAGAGCTTCTGCTGCTGTAACTTTGCCGAGCAGAGCCTGGTGCAACCAGGTCTGCAGACTGGAGCTAATTTTGCGGTACTGCGGATGGATCGGTCGATTATAAACCCCGATGATCTGCTTTTTCTTCAGATCGATATCAGGATCCTTAATACGGGTTGCCTCTGCAAGCCAGACCTCTTTCCACACAGACATCTCATCAAGATGCATTTCCTGAAATTCGGGGGATGACAGGTAGTTTATAACTTCCCAGGCGCTTCGTTTGTGAGAGCTGTTGCTGGTAACAGAAAGACCCTGATAGCCGCTTATAGTAGAATAGTAGAAGTGTTTTTTGCTCCGGATAGAGTCTGCATGGATACCGGTATCAGGCTTGCTTTGCCCGAGGTGGAAATAGGGAGGGGGGATTCTTTAATCAACCCGGTTAAAAATGTCCAGTTAGTGGTAAATAAACAGTCGCCGGAAAGAAAAACTTCCGCGGCAAATACTTCCTCTGAGTTAAGGGAGTAGGGATTCATAAGTCCGTTATTCAGCAAGTCTATTAAAAACCCAAGAGCTTTCAGGTTGGGTTCTGTTGTCAGCCTGATTTTTCCGGTTTTATCCACCAGGCTGCCACCGAAGGCGCCTGCAAGCCAGACATATTCGCATACCAGGGCTTCCTGCTTTCTCAAAGAATCAAAGAGAGGATATTTGATCACTCCTTTTGCTTTAGCCGCATAAGCTATATTCACAACTTCTTCCAGAGAAGAAGGCGGATCATGAAAACCGGCTCGGTGTAAAAGATCCATGTTAGTATAGAAAAGCTGAAAATTTGCCAGAAAGGGCACGGCCCAGAAATTATCCTTGTAGATAAAGGCTGTATAGATTTCAGGAATAATACCTTTTTTCACTTCACTAACCAGATAATCCGGTACAGGATCGATTATATTTTTTTCAGCGAAATCCGCCGTCCAGATAAGATCTACCAGGATAATATCATAAAGGGCTCTATCCTCCCCGGAAGAGGCAATTATCAGATTGTATTGATCTTCATACTCAACA
>DRHE01000112.1 GCA_011049745.1 Spirochaetales bacterium
ATAGAGAGCTCTCCTGAAGGCGCGGAAGTGCTTTTGAACGGTTTGAAGGTGGGAACAACACCGTTTCATTCAGACAGGGTGAAATCCGGGGATTACGGCTTTGTGGTGAAAAAGGAGGTTTGCGCTTCAAAAGAGATAAAGGTCAAGGTGGAAGATGAAAAGACCTCCAGGTATAAGGTTGATCTTACACCGGAGTTTATATGGTTTTCGATTCGTGAGGCTAATCAAATTGAAGCGGGCATTTATGTGGACGGCAAGTATAAGGGCAGGCTGCCCTTCAGGGAGAGGCTTTCCTACAGTCCGTTCAAAGTCGAGGTTAAGCCGGATGACCACAGGTACCGCTCCTATTCCGAAAGCATTTCGCCTGCAGAGAGGGGCGGAACCATAGAGAGGGAGATTGCCTTAAAAGGCATCTTCGGAAACGTTGCAGTGGATTCAAAACCCTTTTTAGAAGGCGATATCTACATAGACGGTAAAAAGAGGGGCACAGTTCCGGACCAGTTTGATCTTCTAATAGGGGAACATGAGATAGTTGTCAAGGGTGTTCTGGAAGGAAAAAGGTTGATGGGAACGAAAAGGGTAACGGTTAAAGAGGGTGCGGATATTGAGCTTACAGTAAGTATGGCGGAAGAGAGGGGAAGAATAAGAGTTTCGTGTTCTCCCTACGGCGCCAGGGTCTTTCTTGACGGAACTTATAAAGGCACAGCGCCTCTTACCATAGGGGATATAGCAAGAGGAGAGCATACCATAAAGGTAGAGAAGGAGGGCTATAAAGCAGAAGAGAAGCTTGTAAATGTAGAAGGAGGCAGGGAAGCAAGCCTACGGATTGATCTTGACAGAGAAAAACTATTAATAGAAACAGTCTATGTCGCACCGGGAAGCTTCAGCATGGGTTCAACAGTAGGAGGTTCGAATGAGAAGCCTGTACATAGTGTCAGGATTACCAGAGGCTTCTATATAAGCAGGTATGAGCTTACTTTATAGGTTTTTTACCTTTTTATCTTTATTCTCTCAAGAACATTTTGATCCCAGCGGAAACATACAATCCCTTCATTGAAAAGTGATTCTTCAGCAATTTCCAGTCAGTATCGGATATCCTGATATTCCATATAGCCATGAGGCCTTCACTTCAGGGGTAGCTTTGAGCAGAACTCCTGTGGTATGGAGTAGCATTTAGATATAAAAAAAACGGTATGCCTGGACGTCTAATGCATACCGTTTTGGAGAGGAGGTGAAACACACGCTTATTATCCTCTTTATTAGCTTCGGGCACGGGCTTTAATAACTTTAATTCAAATAAAGCGGGAAAGCAGCTGGATATGGTACTTTGCCGAGTTGAGGAGCTCCTCATATAAACTCTGGGTAATGTCAATTACATCACCGGCAGCAGGCTGTTTGCTGTTCCTGCGGCCGATTTTTTCAATCAGGGGCTGTAAAAGAAAGCCGGCGATTTGCCTTGAGGATAACTCCAGTATCCTGCTGTCAAGATTGTGCATTCGCTTGAGGGTTTGCTCAACATCTCGGTTCTCCCGGAGTTGGCTGCGCAGCCTGCTGCACTCTTCAAGCCCTGTTAAGGTTATTTTCTCAAGTTCTTTGAGATCACCGGCCAGTCTTTTCAGCGCTGTTAATAGACGCTCTTTTTTTTCTCCGGCCCTTACATCGGGTTTTGCCATAGCTCTGATTCTGATCATCCTGCTGTCGAGCTCCGGCCTGATAACCGGCAGGTTGAGCAGGTTGCTGCTCTCATAGTAGGGCATACCTTCAATTTTTATCCCCCTCGGGGAGAGGTTGAAGGTTTGCTGCTTATCAATCCCGGCCAGCTGTTTTTCAAACCACCATTTATAGATGAGCAAGCGTTGATCGGTATATGTCTCCCGGCCGGAGTTGTCGGTATATAAAAAGGGAGATGCTTCGTGAAAATAGTGAAAGGACATACCCTCTGCCGGCAATAAACGTCTGCTTAAGATCTGTCTTAAGTCTTCAAAATAAGTATCGCGGGCGTGAGTGGCGCTTTGCGGAAAACCAAGATCGAGAGCGCCCATATATATAGGATCAGCGCCGATAAGGCGGGTGAAATCCCAGGCGGAAGTAGCTACGGAACCGCCGGCCCTGATTTTCCCCTTGCTCCCTGTCAGATTCTCCAGATATTCTCCCAGCGGGAAAAAGGAGGATACCAGGAATGTCGGCACCTTTAGGTGATGAAAGACATTGGGGTTGGTGGATGGCTCCGATATAAGCACCGTACTTTCCGGTAAAGCGCCGTCCAGATGTCTGGTGTTCCAGTACTGGGGGTCCATCACCATCAGGAAGTCAGGTTCGATCCCCTTTCTGAGGCATGGCTTAAGAGAGGTGTCCACCGCGACTAAAATAAGACGTTCCTTCAACCGCTTAAGAATTGGCAGCAGCGTATCCAGGGATGGTCCGGCAGCTAAAACTAGTGCCGGTATTCCGGAGAAAATATCCTCCAGTAACTTAATTCCCGGCAGCGAGGCAAGGGGTTCAAGATTATTCAGTAAATTCCTTATCCAGAGCCGGCCGAACCTGTTCAGGGTGTTGGTGTTTACCTGATTTTTTGTTTGAGCAGCCTGGATGAGATTATCCATCTTCCGGTAGTAGGAAATATTGCGGCTGAAAACAGAGCGCAGTTTGACAATCTGTACACTGGCCAATGAATGATTGTCAAGGTTCAGTTTTTCAGGATTTGAATTAAAAAACCATGTTACTCCGGGGGAGGCAAAAAGCCCGTGGGAATCCCTTATTCTCAAAGCCTCAAGAAAAAGAGGGATATCAGGTTCTACTACAATTACCGGAATTTGGGGAAATGCTTCCAGGAAGGCGGCCACCAGATAGCCGAGGCCGAATCCGTAAAAGATAACGACACTGACTTCTTTTGAAACCTCCCGGCTGATTAATTTTTGAGCTTCCCTGACCGGATCATAGCGGGAGTGAAGATAGTTGCCGGCCAGAATTGCAGTCGGCGGACCTGCGGGAGTGGCAACCGCTTCAAGCTGCTGCCCGGAAGAGCTCCGGCTGAAGATTGCCGGGTCGAGCTGCCGGTGATTTTCTAAAAGAGAAGCGAGGTTATTATTGAAGATAGTAGATTCAACTACGCTCATTCCAACTCCAGGACAATAGTCATGCCTTTTTTTAGATCTGTACCAGGCGCCGGACTCTGACGTGCCACGTAGCCCTGTCCGAGGATCCTGACTATTATATCACTCTGGTTCAATAGGGGTAGGAGCAGGCGTTTGGGCGTGCCGGTAAGATCAGGCATAGTTG
>DRHE01000113.1 GCA_011049745.1 Spirochaetales bacterium
CCCCAACCCCGGAGGCTGAAAAGCAGGCGGAAAAGAAGGCATTACCGCCCATGGCTAAGATCATCTATCTGACCGCGGATTATCACGATACACCAGAGATCCAACCCGCCTGGCAGGATGCATTTAAAAACATTACCGGTGTTGAGGTACAATTAAAAACCGTCAGCTCCAAGGATGCCCATGATTCAATGGTGGCCATGTTGATGGGTGGTGAAAAGCTGGACGTGATCAAGTATGGCGCGGACGACATCAGCCCACTGGCCAGGCAGGAGTTCATCATACCCCTGGATAAGTTTATTGAAAACTCACCGGAGATGAAGAAGCTAAGAAGTATGTTCCCCAGCTCCTTTGCCGCCCATTCCTGGAATGGGGTTGTATACGGCATTCCGGAAAGGTCGGGTTCCAACAGGGGGCTCTGGGTCAGGACCGATATCCTCAAAAAATTGGGTCTTTCCATGCCCTGCCCCAGAAGGCTTCTAAAACCAGGAGCAAGTTGTACGCGGGTAAAGATGCTTTTTTGGCCATGTGGACCTACCGTTATCCTGGCATGATACAGGAGTTGAGAGAAAATTTTCCCGAGGCTGAGCTGGCCCTGGTACCTCCCATTAAAAATCCCAAGGGTGGAGTTTTAGGCCTTTCAGTAGTACCTGGTTACCGGCCCTTCTGCATAACCAGCAACGCAGCCAATCCTCAGTTTGTCTGGGACAAGTTTATTGAAACGGTTATTTTGACAACTGAAGGATCGATGCTTTTGTCCCGTGGCTATACCTTGGGTTTCCTATAAGGTCGTAGACAACACCTTTAAAGACAATTTCGAGGAATCAGGCAGGGGGCGGGTAATTAATATTATCTATGCGTATCTATACCAGTTTCGGTGCAGTATACTCACTCATCCAGAGGGGGATAATTAAAAAATCCTCTGAGATAGGTCCAACTCTGGAAGCCGCAGGGCTGCACGGTCTGGAATTCAATCCCTGCATCCTGGAAATCAGTCCCCGTTATGCCCGTGGTTTTTCCTTTTCACCGGCGGAGCTGAAAGATATACCTTTAAGCCTGCACTCCAATTATGTTGATTTTAACCTGGGTTCCTTAAACCCCTTTATCCGCAAGGCCGCTATTGAACAACTGAAAGCTGAGATTCGCCTGGCCGGGGAGTGGAACATACCAGTGCTGACTATTCACCCCGGCTGGGTCAGAAAGATTAAAAGAGAACTGGCAATGGAGTTTTTCTGGGACTCATTGGCCGGTTTTTTAGAAAACCTGGAACCAACCGCCCCTATTATCTGCCTGGAAAACATGGATCATCGTCCCCACAAACTTTGTAACACGGCAGAGGAGATCAGCAAAACCCTGGAGAGGTTCCCGGCCCTCAAGCTGACTGTTGACTTTGCCCACCTGGGATTAACCGGGGAGGATATCACCTCCTTCCTTGATCGTTTCCAGCACCGCATTGAACATATCCACATCAGCGGCGTCATACCCGGAAAACCCCACAGCGAGGTGTCACTTGATGCCAGTCGGATCGATTTCCGGCCCTTTATCAGACGGTTCCTGGACCGTGATATCATAACTGTAATCGAAAATAGGCCATGGGAAATCATGATGGCTTCAAAAAGGGCTCTGGAGAATCTGCAGTAAGTTTAAAAGGGGTGTGTTTCTTAATTTTGCAGCTTGAGTTAGCTGCAACTCATAAAGTAGAGCGCGCCTATAAGAGGAGTAATAGCCATGAACCTGAAGGAACTGTATGCTATTCCGGATAGAATTATTGTGACTGCCCACCGGGGAGATTCGCTTCACTTTCCGGAGAACACTATTCCTGCATTCCTGGCCGCCGTAGAAGCCGGCGCCGATTTGATTGAGTTCGACCTGCGGGCCAGCCGGGATAAAATACCAGTGGTTATCCATGACAGGAAAGTGGACCGGATTTCCAGCGGCAGCAGCCCCGTTGGCGATTATTCTCTCAAAGAGCTGAAACAGCTTGATTTTTTACCGGCAGGAGAGGCACAAAAAATCAGGATTCCCACTTTTGAAGAGGTTCTGAAAACACTCCCCGATACGATAGGCTTGAACATCCAGCTTAAAGAGACTGAAAATGTGCTTCTTGAAAAAATCTGTTCTCTCTTCGATTGTTACCAGCTCTACCGGCGCGCTTACCTTACCTTAAGCACCTTTGCGGACGCGGAGCTTGTCATACAGATCAACAGCCGTATCGAGCTCTGTGTTCTGGAGCGCAAGCGCTCACTTGATTTGGTCCTGCTGAAGGAAATGAAGAATTTCGGCTGTAAATTCCTGCAGCCCCATCGGAGGGATGTGACACCTGAACTCTGCCTGCAGATAGATAAACTGGGTTTCTATGCCAATATGTATTTTTCCAATACCGTAGAGGATCACCACCACTTCATCACAGCTGGAGTAAGGGGAATTATCACCGATGATCCCGCGCTGCTGGTTCAGACGCTTAAAAACATGGATAGGCACACAGGCAGCGCCGGTTAAGTGAAATAGGGTGGCCAGATCCAATATGCCCAACAATAGGGCAGCCGGCAGCTATCGAATCAGGAAGGTAAAGCCTAGATAGCCCATTAGCTCGTCAAAGCCCGGTTCAGGAACAAGTGTAACTGTCGGGCATACTTCAACAAAGAGTTCTATTGCCGAGCCGAATAGAAATATCTGAAGCCCTAAAGGAATACGCCCGCCAAGATTAAAATCTTCCTTGGGATTTTCGTCCATATAGAGTTGGAAATATGCGCCTAACCCTAAGAAAAAATGCAGGAAATCAACCAGGGGATAACCGCTGACAATACGATAGTCAGCGCTTAAAAAAACATTCTTGTCCCCCTCGGTCATACTGTAACCAAGTTTGAAATCAAAATTACTGGGTCGGAAAATGAATACGAAACTAGGATTGCCAACCTCGACTCCAATTCTTACTCCACTCAAAGCAGGGAGATTGAAAACTGAGATTGTCATCAGCACCAAAACCATGATTAGTACTTTCTTATTAAGAGGCATAATAACTCCTTTCTGGGGCAAGAACCAATTGTTCTGAGAAACTATATGTTCTATTACCAGACCCTGTCAATATCAGGTTTAACGAACGCGCCTACTCCCTCTCCAGATAACGGGTGGTAAAATACTCATCCTTCACCCCCGGATTCAACTGGATCTTTTCCACTTTAAGGATCGATTTTCGATTATTCTGCTTATTGGTCATGATCATATGCACAGGTCTGAACTTATGGTTCTCAGTGTCCACCTCCATAACCTCTCTCACCTCCAGCTCCTTGAGGAGCTCGCCGTCGAGATCATAGTAAACAGCTTTTCTGATAACAAAATCCTGCCGGCCGATAAATGATATCTTTTTTGAAAAACCATTCTCATCGGCAATATCTTCATTAATAGGTAAAATCTCCAATTCCCAGCAGAGGGCGCCCGCCACTCGCCGCTCTCCCAACATTTTATAATGGAAATCAGCTATAGTAGGCGGGGTGATATCTGAATAGGAAAACTCGGAACCCATAAAGTTCTTTGCTTTTTCACTGCTTATTATTCTCCTGGTTTTTCTTAGAGCAGGCATATAAAGCCACATATCATCATCCTTATCCTTGTAATCAAAGGTTAGAAGCCCGGTTCCCTTGACATCTGCAGGGGAAAGAAAACGGATAAGCTTCTTCTCTGTATTGCCGTTATCATACAACTTTGATACCTGGGCTATCCGCCGCAGCCGCTCCCTTCCCCTGGAATCAATAATGATCATGGTGCTGATAGATTCTGAACCGGCTAGCTTTCCCGCTTCATAGGATCTTGCCGCTATCTGCCGGGCGCTCAAATCTGCCTGCGCCATTAGACCTGAACAGATAAAGAAAAAAACAACAGCCGCTGTCACCTTATTATTAACGATCATAGTTATCTCCTTTCTAAGAATTTAGGTTTCAATACAATACAGAGCGCCGGGATAAGCACTAAAGCGCCGCCAAGGCAGGAGAGAATGGATACTATAACCAGAAATCCAAAGAACTTAACCGGCATAAAATTGGAAACCAGCAAAACAATAAAACCTATAACTACTGACAGGGCATTGAAGACAATACCCCTGCCCGTTGTGGTAAGGGTTTTTTTCACGCCTGCCGCGGCATCAAGACCGTTACGCCTCTCTTCACGGTAGCGCCAGAGAAAATGAATTGTATAGTCAATCCCTACACCTATCATAATTGATGATAGCAGGGCAGTAGCGGTATTCAGCTCAATACCAAAAATCCCCATAAGACCGAAGAGTATTATTATGGAAAGAGCAAGCGGGATAGCCGAAATAAGTCCTGCAGCTACGGAGCGAAAGAGGATCATAAGCATAAGCCCCACCGCTAAAACAGCAAGGCTAAGGGAAATAAATTGTCCCTTAATTAATAGATCAGCCACTTCAATAAGTATCAATCCGAATCCCCCTACCAGCAGTACATCCTGATCATCCTTGACTGCAGTATTTATATTTTCTACAATATGGTTCATTTTTCTGGTGCTGGATGTCTTGATACGCGCCGTTACCAGGGCGTGCTCATAGGGAAAATCGACAAGCTTTTCAAAATCCGCTGAGTCACCGCTCATGGCATAGAGCTCAAAGTACTGGGCTACCGCGTTGCGGTTATCAGGGATTTGATCATACCCCTGCTCACCTTTATCATTCAATGCCCTGCTCATCTGGCGTATTACCCGGGCTATGGAGGTTGTATAACCTACATCAGGATAATCTCCGGCCATCCTTTCCATTTGATCGATTTTTTTCATAATCCCAGGATCCTTAATATCTCCCTTATACACAATAGATATGGTCTGTGTACCGCCCAGGTTTTTATTTATTAACTGTGCCGCGCGCATGACTCCCGTATTTTCTGCAAAATATTTATTCGGGTCTGTATCAATTACTATTAAAAATATTCCCACGGACACAACTACGGCAATAATAAGTGCGCTGATAATAATGGCTTTGGGGTTTTTCGAAACCAGGTTGCCGAAATATTCAAGCATCCTTTCAATAACAGGTTTCTTTCTCACACCCTGGTTTCCCCCGATAACCAGTTTTGATTTCGGCAGAAAGGAGTTAAGAGCAGGTATTAATAGAAGGCTTGCAGTAAGGGCAAAAGCAATACCGGCTGCTGCCAGCACACCGAGCTGTTTTGCCGGCACCAGCGCATGGCCCGATAGACAGAACATACCTGCCATTGATGTAAGACCGGTAAACAAAACCGGCTTACTCAGACTCTGAAATATTTTCCTGGAAAGCTCTTTTGGAGTGTGGTTGTTTCCCGGTATATTATACTCCTGATATTTGGCAATTAAATGTATGCCGTAATCATTAGCCACGGCTATTAAGATTACCGGTAGAAGTATAGTTATAATATATATTTTCCAGCCTAACAGAGGTATAAGGCCCATTGAAAAAATGATGGACATAACCACTACCAGTGCAGGAAGGATAACACCCCTCAGCTCCCGAAAACAGAAATAGAGAAAGACAAGCATAATCAAAAGACCAATCGACAGCAGCAGCCGCATATCTTTCTTTATATACTTACTAACCTGGCTTCTTGTATCGGGCATTCCGCCGATCATTGTTTCTTCAGGACCGGGATTTTCTTTTATCAGCTTGTTTATCTGTTCCACTATATATTCATCAGAAACACCGGTTTCAAGCAGGGCGATAACTGCAGTAAGGGAGAAGTCCCGGGAAACAACACTCCCGTAAACCAGGTCATTGGTTTTAAGGTCTTGCCTTAAGGTTTCCACCTCTTCCGCGGTTCTCGGTATCCGCTTTACAGCAGGGTCAATGATCATAGCCCCATACTCACTATAGATATTTTTCAGATCAAATAGAGACAACACCCTATCTACGCCCTTTATCTTATTCATCTCTTTTGCTATTTTCTTAACCCGTTTCAATGTCTCCGGTTTGAGCACATCGTCCGTATCTATAAGCACCATGAGCATTTCAGTGCCTCCGAACAGCTCGTCGATTCTCTCGGTATTTATCCTGGACGGCATATTTGGAGGCAGCATTTCCTTAAGATCCGGTTCGAGCTCTGCCTTTGGTATAAAACTTGCGAATAGAATGGTGATTGCCAAAAAAACAGCAATTATCAACCAGCGGCAGCTTATTATTATGTCAGCAGCTTTCTTCATTAATCTCCCTTTTCTTTCTTACCTCTCCTGGCGGCAACCCCACCAATACCTTCCAGCAATAGGGTTGTAATTATTTCCGAATAGCTTTCATAGTAAGAATCGTTAAAATCAATATTCAATAGGCGTTTTTGAATTGGCTTGACAATAAAATGGCCCGAAATACCGAAAAGCAGGAAAGGGCCGATTATACTAAGAAAAACAACATCCTGAGGATCAAGGTTGAATCTTGAAAAGAGCCTGCCTCCCTCTTTTACCAGCATAGAAATGTCCTTTACCCTGGCATCTACAATTTCTGAAACATCCAAAGGGATTGCATTAAGAGTAGCCTGTATTAACGCATTATCTTCCCTGGCAAAATCGACTATATTATGAATCAGAAGTCTTAGGCACTCTTCAGCGGGTTTACTGTCATCAACAGCTTCCGTAATTGCCTGGTAGTACCGTTCATGGAATCGATTGATAATTGCCTTTAAAATACCCGTTTTACTGCCGAAGTAATAGGATATCATTGAGATATTGACCCCTGACTTCCCCGCGATCTCCCGCACGCCGACAGCGGCAAAACCCTTCTTAGCAAAAAGGGAGACAGCCGCTTTGAATATTTTTTCTTTTGACACTTATCCTGTCCTTTTTTAAAATGAGGCTATCAACTCAATGAAAAGAGCGCTTAAGGCTTTATCAATTATTCCGTAAGCAGTGTCATCCGGACCCGAATAAAAATCAGCGCCCAATACCAGGTTCAGGGCGTCAGCCAGGTCATAGGAGAGCTTGGGCCTTAAGTAGAGTTCCTCGGTGGTCAGGTTATAATAGCTGAATAGCTCGAGACTCAAAGTCTCATACAGGAGCTGCAGGGCAGGTCTTAAGAATAGTGCATGGTTTGCCTGGTTCTGCTGGCCGGAAAAGATCCTGTTTTTTTGTGCTATTTCATATAGCGGCCCAGCCGATAGCTCCGAATAATCCAGCACATACCGTCCGATATATTGAAAGATTATAGAGAGAACACCCTTCTGATATTCGAGAC
>DRHE01000114.1 GCA_011049745.1 Spirochaetales bacterium
GCACAAGCATGGGAGCCAGGCCTAATGAGGGCTCATCCATTACCAGAACACGTGGATCTGACATCAGGGCCCTGCCCAGTGACAGCATTTGCTGTTCTCCTCCGGACAGGGTTCCACCGAGCTGATTCCTTCTTTCCTTCAGGATGGGGAAGAGATTAAAAACTTTCTCCATGCTCCTTTTAATCTTTTCCTTAGCCTTGACAATGTAGGCGCCCAGAATCAGATTCTCCTGAACCGTTATGGTGGGAAAAATCATCCTTCCCTCAGGAACCTGAACAATGCCTCTCTTTAC
The DNA here is from genome assembly GCA_011049745.1 of Spirochaetales bacterium. Lineage (GTDB taxonomy): Bacteria > Spirochaetota > Spirochaetia > SZUA-6 > DRHE01 > DRHE01. The sequence continues at coordinate 293 of DRHE01000114.1, forward strand.
AATATTCTGCGGCGGAATTAATAAACTCTCACCATTATCAGTGATTATGCCCGAATGAATTTTAACCATGCCGCTGATCGCATTTATAGTAGTGGATTTTCCTGCTCCATTTGCGCCGACAATGCTGACAATCTTGCCATCAGGCACGGTCAGGGATATATTATCTAAGGCCACTATGCCCCCATAGTGCACACTTAAACCTTTGATTTCAATCATATCCGGCTACCCCTCATCCCCTAAATAAGCGTGTAATACCAGCTCATTCTTTTTAATATCTTCCGGCTTGCCCTCGGCGATCTTTTTGCCGAAATCAAGCACATGGATCAGGGAGCATATTTTCATAATAAGCTCCATATGGTGCTCGACAATTATAATTGAGAGCTTATAATCCTGTTGGAGCTTATTTATCATTCCCATGAGGGAAACCACTTCCCTGGGATTAAGACCCGCAGCCGGCTCATCGAGAAGCAAGAGTTTCGGTTCCGCTATCAGGGTACGTGCAAGTTCCAGCCTACGCTGAATCCCATAGGGCAGATTATTCGGTTTTTGATCTGTATATTGAGTAAGGCCAAGGTATTCCAAAAAATGCCTGGCCTTCTCATCAATCTCTCTTTCTTCCCTTATTACACGCGGAAGCCTTATCATCTCTTCCCACAGGGAATATCGTACTTTCCATCCACAGGCGACCTTCATGTTGTCCAGAACATTGAGGTTCTTGAATAGCCGGATATTCTGAAATGTTCGGGAGATACCCGCCTCGGTCCTTTTGTGGGCAGGACTTTCAGTTATATCCTTATTCATAAAAAAGATCCTGCCGTTGTCCATGGAATACACCCCGGTTATCAGGTTGAAGACAGTGGTCTTTCCCGCTCCATTGGGCCCTATGATTCCTGTGATCTCATTCTCATCCTGGATCATGGAAAAATCAACCACGGCTGCCACACCGCCGAAATACTTGCTTACGCTATCTATCTTAAGAATGCTCATAGCCGCTCCCGCTTAACTTTTTCTATCAACTTTTTTGGAAGCAGCTCCAGCCCCTGGAATAGCCCTCCGGGACGGAATATAACAACAAGAATCACTACCACGCCAAGGAGCACATCCCTCCAGACATCGATAAAACGGAAGAACTCCCCGAAAGAGTAATAGATGGCGGAAGCAACAATAACTCCAGCGATGCTGTTCAAACCGCCGACAAAGGTGATAATAATCAGCCTTCCGGACTCCAGCCAGTTGAACAGATTGGGCTCTATAAAAAGGATGTTGAAGGCATAAAGGGCACCGCCGTACGCGGTAATAGCTGAACTAATAATAAACACCTTCATCTTCTGGGCATAGACATTGATCCCCATCATTGAGGCGGCCATTTCGTCATCACGCACGGCTACGCAGTTTCTGCCGAATCTTGAGCGCTTCAGGCTGTAGAGAATGAAGGTGATGAAAATTATGGAGATCAGGATCAGCGGCAGTCCTACCATCCTGGGCATTCCTGCCATGCCGAGTGCACCCCCGGTCAACTGGGACAGATAGAGCAGGGCCGCCCTTACCATCTCTCCTAGACCGAAGGTAATGAGGAGAAAATAATCTCTTCGCAGGCGCAGGGTTGGTATTCCTATAAGAAAGCCTAAAACAGCCCCCATAACAACAGCCATAATTAAAGCTACGGGAAAGGGAAGGTTAAATTTCATAAATGCGATAGCTGCCGTATAGGCGCCGATGGAAACAAATCCCCCCTGACCCAGGGAGAATAGACCGGTCAGACCGGTCATCAAATAGACGCCCAAAACCAGGATTGTATATAGACTTGTAATCTCGAGTACCTTAAGATAAAACACTCACACCTCTGAATCCATTCTCCCGTTTTATGCTTTTACAATATATGTCTTTCCCGAAATTCCCTCCGGGCGAATAAGCAGCAGCAGGATAATGCTTGCATAGACCACAATCGGTGTCAGGGAGGCCCCTATTTCCGCTATAAGGAGACTCTCAGCCACTCCTAAAATAAGCCCTGCTATTACGCCGCCGCCGAGGCTGCCCATACCGCCGATAATGGCTGCAACAATGCCCTTTATTATCATGCTGCCGATAAAGGGGTCCACCGTAAAGGCCATGCCCAGGAGATATCCGGTAACGCCTCCGAGAACGCCGGCAAAGAAAAAGGCCATTGATATAACAAAGTCAATATTGATACCCATCAAGCTGGGAGTGCGGATATCAGAAGAGACGGCCCGAAGGGCGATCCCAATTTTTGTTTTCTTTATTATGTAGCCCAGGACTAGAAGCACAAATGCTGAAATGGAAAGCATTAAGAGATAGATCTTTGAAATGGTAAACTCACCCATATGAATTGCTGTCTCTTTGATGAACTCCGGATAGGGGTAGTAATTATCACCCCACATGACGGCAAAGAACTGCTGGACCAGCATGGCAGCGGTAATAGAATTTACTAAGAACAGGGTGAGCGGCGCGCCTTTCAGCCGTATCGGCCTGAAAATCAGTTTCTCTATAAGCACACCGAGAAATCCACCGAAAATCGCGGTTAGAATAAAAGTGATGACAAAATTCGGGAATACATACTGTGACATGAAGTAACCGAAATAGGCGCTGATGGTCACAACACCGCCGTGAGAAAAATTGGAAAACTTAAGAACATTGAATATCAACCCGAATCCCACAGCCATAAGAGCATATACTCCACCCAAAGATATTCCATTCAATAGCTGTTGGAGGATGAGGTTAAAATTCATCAAATAACTCCCGGTATGGATGCGGGACAGGATATGCTGCTTTGGGTTTGGGGCCCAAAGTACGATTCCTGCCCCGCTTTAATATTATTTTTTCTGCAGCTCGGCTTATGGTTCTTTTGGATAGTATTTAAGTACTGCAGTTTTAATTTTCGCCCCTTCGAAATAGAGAATGGACATCTTCAGGCCTACTGGCCTATGGGTTTTGGGATCGATATTGATGGTACCGATGGTTCCTTCAAACTTTCTGGTGGCCTCCATGGCATCCTTTACTTTCTCCGGATCGGTGGATTTTGCCTTTTCTATGGCCTGCAGGATGAACCCCACATCATCCCAGCCGGAAAATGAGTGGAGCCTTGGCTCCTGGCCGTATTCAGCTTCGTACTTCTTGAAATACCACTGCAATGAGGGATCATCTTCAGCAATATTATGAGGGAAATAGCCGCCGTCTGCAGCCGTACCGGCTACATCATCCATGGGCTTATACCAGGAGTTATTGCCCAGGAATGTTGTCTCAAGGCCGAGCTCCCTGGCCTGTTTAACAGCATTGGCGTTCTGAGTGATATAGTTGCAGATAAAGAGTCCATCGGGCTTAAGTTGCTTAATCTTGGTTAGCTGGGCTTTGTAGTCCTTATCTCCTGCCTGAAACTCTAAGCCTCCCAACATTGTTTTGCCCCGCTTTTTAACATAGTGCTCAAAGCCCTTTGCCAGGTAAAGCGCATAGGCATTGGCTGGTGAATATAGCATGGCAAAAGTATTGAGACCCAGCTCATCAATGGCATAGCTTGCAATTATGGCAGCCTGCTGAAATGCCGATGGTTGGAGCAGGAAGAAATATGGATTTACCGGGCCCGGATTTTCAGGATCCTCAGGATCGAATTTCGGCGTGGTTACTCTTTCGTCCATAGCTCGGGACACTACCGGAACTTTTAACTGTTCGGCCACAGGAGAAACGGCTAATCCCGTATTTGAGATTAATGATCCGTATACAGCGGCCACCTTGTCCTGCTGAGCCAGCCGGGTATAGGCCTTGATTGCTTCTGTGGGGCTGAGCTTACAGTCGTAAATAATCAACTCCACCTTTCTTCCCATAATACCGCCTTTTTCATTTGCCTCCTTAATCCGGAGTCTGGCGCCTTTCTCTGAATCAGTTCCCCACTGTGCTGTTCCGGCACTCAAATCAGCATACATACCGATTTTTATAGGACCAGCCTCCTCCTGCTGAGGAGCAGCAAATAGAGCGCTTGACCATCCGAAGATCAACGCCAGAGAAAGAAGAATCAAAAAGATCTTTCTGTTCATTTTATAGCCTCCCTTAAAATAATATTGAATTAGCCCTTTTCGGGCCCACTTAGAGCATACAGCATTTTATCCCTACCATGCAACATGTTTTCACCTTTATACATTCGTATCAGCCTGCGTACACAGGTAAAACCTTTCCGTTCAAAAAGTTGAGCTGCAGCCGGGTAATTCAGAAGAGAAAAAATGCAGATGTCGGCCTTTCTATTCTCCATACCGATTCGTTCAATGACCGCCGCAAGAAGAGCATTAGCTTCCCTCGGGCTTGATGCAACAAAAGGGCCTATCTGATAGGAGTGATGGCCCGGTCTAAACAGGACATACCCGCTTATCTCTTTTTCGCCGGAGATAAAACCGCTTCCCGGGTAATCCAGGAGGAGCCTCTCTATCATTGCAGCTCTGCTGACACCGAAGGCCTCAGTATCAATGGAGCCAATTCCCTCAAGATCCTTTGAGTCAACCTGTTTCAGCCTCAGGCCGGGTGCATAAGACCGGGCATAATTTAAGCTACCGATTTTTCCCTTAAACATCCCCACTTCGCAATCATCAAGGAATCCGAAACCCCTATAAAGGGGGTAGGCCTCCTGGGTCCCGTCAAGCTTTATGAGTGTTATTCCCC
>DRHE01000115.1 GCA_011049745.1 Spirochaetales bacterium
CTATAATATTTGCTTCGGTGAAGGTGGTGATATATATGACATACGCGGCCGCACAATACATGAGGCGGTTTTTAATGTAAAAAACGGCAGCTTCCGTTCTCCGGCCTCCCAGCAGGGCTATTCCCCGTATTCCACCTGGACACGCGGCCTGGCCTGGGCGCTCACCGGGTATTCAGAGGAACTTGAGTTCCTGGAGAGCCTGCCGGAAAAGGCATTTAAGGGCATGCAGATCGGGGGGTTGGCAGGAAAGAATACTTTCCTTAAGCGTTTCTGTGATACAGCCCAGGCCGTGGCTGACTTTTACCTGGAATATACCCCCAGTGACGGCATCCCATACTGGGACACCGGGGCTCCCGGGTTGGCAAAGTTGGACTCTTATCTGGAAAAACCAGCCGACCCTTTTAACAGTTACGAGCCTGTGGACAGCTCTGCAGCCTCTATTGGAGCACAGGGGCTGCTGCGCCTGGGCCGCTACCTGCAGGCAAAGGGGGATGGCAAAGCGGGAGAGCGCTACTTCCAGGCCGGACTTACCATAGCCCATACACTCTTCCGCCCACCCTACCTGGCTGAAGCCCCTGACCACCAGGGCCTGATCCTTCATTCAGTCTATCATCGACCAAAGGGCTGGGACTATACTCCTGCCGGCAGCAAGATCCCCTGCGGGGAAGCGACTATGTGGGGTGACTACCATGCCAGGGAGCTGGCCCTTTACTTAAAGAGGCTGGGTCAGCAGGGAAGCTACTACACCTTCTGGAGTTGATTATATATTTGCAACTATTCAGCTGTTTCCCGGCATAACTGTGGTAATAATCGTTATCCAGAGAGTATATCCTGAATTGTGATACCCTATATGTCAGCATAGTTGTCGTGTGCAGCCATCCCATAGAGGGTATCCCCAAGGGAAAAATTAAGGTGGCGACATCGGAGCATTTGTTAAAGGATTAATCCGGTAAATAATAAGTGTATCTGTCCACAATCTCTTTGTTTCCGTTGTAAAGGAAAACAGTGTCTCCTGTGTTTCCCCAGATATTCTCTTTTTGAAGATAATATGATTCTGGTGGATCATTAATCCCATCGCGGCCGCTGTATATTTTCATACTCTGGCCGGCATGTAATACCACATCAGGAAGTTCAATTGACATCCCGTCATCATCTGCCAGCTTCCAGCCAGCGAGGTCAACTTTATCTGTACAGTTATTACGGAGTTGAATGTATTCAATATATTCTTTATTGAAAATTGTTTCTATATAGATTTTCTTCGGCTTTCCGCTCCAAAGTCCCTCGTTGTTTTCTTTAGCTAAGTCTGCAAGATATTGCAACTGCGGATAGAACAGTATCTTTTTATTTTTGTAGAGTGTCGCATATCCTTGTGACACCAGTTGCGCGTTAAAGCAGATACCGTTTTTGAAGAGCAAGCTGATATTAGAGAAATCGGTGAAAAGAGAGGCCGGAAATATGAATTGGCATAACGGACATTTATCGGACATAATGGACACGTTTCAGACATTCATCGGAGCGCCTGTTTTTACGCATAAAGCGAAAAAAAGGGGTATAGCATTGCGACCAGGACCGTGATGGGTTAAAGTATAGATATTGGAGGTTTTAAATGGTCTCTTCTCATGCAAGCAAACTGGAAGAGCTGGCCAGGGCCGGTTCCCTGCTTACCAGGGAACTCGATTTTAAAAGTCTTCTATCGGTATTGGTGGAGCAGACCCTGGATATTACCGCTTCGGACCTGGCAGTGCTCTATCTTTACCTTGATCCTGAAAAAAGAGAGAGTGACGCTTTTTTGAGCTACAGGCGCGGCAGGTGGTCTGCTGCTGAACGAATCTCAAAAACAAGTGAACTGATTACTTTTATCAGGGAAAGCAGCGAGGCGGTGGTGCTGACAGAGCGAAAACAGAGCCCTTTTGCCGATCTTTTCCTTGATCCGGAAATGCAGAGCGGAATCGCTCTTCCCCTCTATACACCGAAGGCGGCTATCGGGGTGCTGATTTTGAACTCTCATGAGCCCTTTTTTTATAACCGGGAGCGCTTCAATTTTTTAAATTCCTTCACTAAACTGGCCGGCGGTATGCTGCACAGCTCCCGGCTGTTTCAGGAGTTGAAAGACTATCTGAAGAAGATAGAGGAGCTTGAACGCTACCAGGAAAACATTTTTAGCTCTATGACCAATCTCCTGGTAACCACTGATGGTGATGGAAGGATCCACTATTTCAATTCAGCCGCCGGCGAACGGTTGGGTTTGAATTCAGAGCTGATAGGCGCCAAACTGGGTGAGGTCTTTAAGGATTCCCTGGATCGTAAAATATTAAAGGCATTTGATACCAGCAAAGATAAGGATAAGGAGATCCTGGGTGTCGAAGGGATTTATAAAACTGCGGAAAAGGAAATGGACTTTTCTCTGAATGTTTCCCCTCTAAAAGGCAAGCGGGGCCAGTATCAGGGATTGACCATCCTGATTACCGATCAAACCAGGGAGAGAAAGCTGCAAGCCGGTATGGAGAAGGTGGTTGAAGAGCGAAGAGTAATCAAGGATATGTTCTCCAGTTATCTCTCCAGGGACATAGTCCAGACATTGATGGATTCTCCTGACTTAGTCAGACCCGGGGGGGGGGTAAAAAAGAGGCCACTATATTCTTTGCCGATATCCGCGGCACACCCCAGGCTGCCATGATGCAGTCACCGATAAACTTATCTATATAGCCGTTGTATTTAATGACTGTTTCCACCGCCTCGCTGAAATATTCATTCAGCACTTCGATAATATATTCAGGATCTTTTCCTTCGGAAAATGAGGTATAGCCGCGGATATCGGCAAAGAATATAGTGGCCTCTTTTTTACCCCCCCCGGGTCTGACTAAGTCAGGAGAATCCATCAATGTCTGGACTATGTCCCTGGAGAGATAACTGGAGAACATATCCTTGATTAC
>DRHE01000116.1 GCA_011049745.1 Spirochaetales bacterium
CAAGCAAGGAAAGACAACAGGTATTACCCTGCACCAGGAAAACGGCGAGGCGGGCGGCAAGGATGGCAAGGATTCGGATTCTGAGTTTGAAGAGTATTAATTAGAAAAGGAGGTTTAAAAGATGGCTAATGCAGTAATAACTGAAGTTACTCAATATCTGACCTTCAAACTGGGGGAAGAAATCTTTGGCGTGGACGTTTCCCAGGTCCAGGAAATATTGGAGATGACATCAATTACAAAGATACCTCAAACACCACCGTTTATGAAGGGCGTGATAAATGTAAGGGGCAAGGTTGTGCCCGTAGTGGACCTGCGACTGAAGTTCGGTATGGAGGCGGCGGATAATACTGTCGACACCTGTACAGTGGTTGTGGAAGTAGTCATGGAAGGTGAAACCATAGTTTTAGGGGCTGTTGCCGATTCTGTTGATGAGGTAATCGACCAGCAGCCCGACCAGATCGAACCGCCGCCCAAAATCGGGACCAACCTTAATACTGAGTTTATAAAAGGCATGGGCAAGAGGGATGATCGCTTTATCATCATCCTGGACATCAACAAGATTTTTACCACCGAGGACATAGCTATTATCAGGGAGGTGGAAAGGACTGCACCTGGAGCTAATGCGGCTAAATAGAACAGGCGGTCCCTCAGGTAGAGGGTAGAGTAGAACAAAAATGAAAGAGCAGAGAGCATGCTTCAATGGCATTCTCTCTGCTTCCCTATTGCCTCCCGGTGCTTTAAAATGATAGATTCTTTCCCATGGAAAGGATGAAGAGAACCGCTACCTGCGGTGAATTAAATAGAAACCATTTAGCTGAAAAAGTAACCATAAATGGCTGGGTGCACCGCCACCGTGATCACGGCAACATCAAATTTATCAACTTGAGAGACCGCTATGGGATAACCCAGGTGGTAATAGATGCCGATGCGACCCCAGTATTGAAAAATACGGCTTCAGAGCTGAAATTCGAGTATTGCATTGCGGTTCAGGGTGAAGTGCGTTCACGCCCGGACAACATGGTAAACCCGTCAATGCAGACCGGTGAAATTGAGGTTAAGGCGGAAAAAATTCAGATACTCTCCACCTGTGCCGCGCTGCCCTTTATGATCGATGAGCGCACTGAAGCCAGGGAAGACCTTCGTCTTCAGTACCGCTATCTTGATCTGAGAAGCTTCTCCATGCAGAAAAATATAAGGCTGCGCCACGAGGTAGCTCTCGGAGTGCGGGAATACCTGATCGGCAGAGGTTTCATGGAGATTGAAACCCCCACCCTGATCCGCTCGACACCCGAAGGGGCGCGGGATTTCCTGGTGCCCTCCCGCCTGTACAGCGGCAAATTCTATGCCCTGCCCCAGTCACCCCAGCTCTACAAGCAATTATTAATGGTTTCCGGTTTTGATAAATATTTCCAGATCGCCCACTGTTTCCGTGATGAAGATGCCCGCGGCGACCGGCAGATTGAGCATACCCAGATCGATCTGGAGATGAGTTTTGTTTCCAAAGAGGATATCTTTGAGGTAATTGAAGGAATGCTGCAGCATATATTCCGCAAGACTCTGAATAAAGAGCTTAAGGTTCCCTTCCCCAGGCTTTCCTATGACCAGGCCATGGACAGATATGGTTCGGACAAACCGGACCTCCGCTTTGACCTCGAGATAAAGGAGCTAAGCTCCCTGCTTGCGCAGGGAGATTTCCAGCTCTTCAAAGATGTGGTTGCCGCCGGCGGTGTGGTAAAAGCACTGCTGGCGCCGGGCTGTTCGGGTTTATCCAGAAAAGAGATCTCCAGGCTGGAAGAAACAGCTAAGATATTCAAAGCAAAGGGACTGGCATGGATGAAGGTCACCGAAGGGGGTCTGGAGGGAGGCATCTCCCGCTTCTACGGCGACCTGTCAGAGGCGATTATTACGGAAACCGGCGCTGCGGCCGGAGACCTGCTGCTCTTTGTGGGCGATACCCGGAAAACCGCCTGCACCTCTCTCGGCGCAGTCAGAAATGAGTTGGCCGCAAAGCTTAAGCTCTATGATGAAAAAGACTTCAATTTTGCCTGGATAATTGATTTTCCCCTCTTTGAATGGAGTGAAGAGGAAAAGCGCTGGGAGCCGACTCATCACATGTTCAGCATGCCCCAGGAGCAGTGCCTCGATACCCTGGAGGAGGATCCCGGCCGGGTTAAGGGCGATCTCTATGACCTGGTCTGTAATGGTGTGGAACTGGCCTCCGGTTCTATTCGTATCCACGATCCTGAACTCCAGAAGCGGATATTCAATATCATCGGTCTCTCTTTAGAGGAAGCCGGGCGCAGGTTCGGTTTTCTGCTGGAGGCTTTCAAGCACGGCCCTCCGCCCCACGGCGGAATTGCTCCCGGCCTTGACCGGCTGGTAATGTTGATGGCAGGTGAATCGACTATTCGTGAGGTCATAACCTTTCCCAAGAACACTCTTGGGTTATCGCCCATGGATGACTGTCCATCGTCTGTGGGCAGGGAACAGCTTGAGGAGCTTCATTTAAAGATTACAAAATCAGCTCCCTGATCGGCGGTTCTTAATCTAAGAG
>DRHE01000117.1 GCA_011049745.1 Spirochaetales bacterium
AACGCTATGAAGCACCTATCATTGATATCAGCGCTTCCGGTCTTCTCTTTGCCCATACCCTGCCAAGTCTTGCAAAAGACCTGTTGATCCATACGGATATTGATCTTACAATCAAGTTCACAGATAAAAAGTTGGTAATCGGTTCGCGGGTCAGGAGGAAGTTTAAGGATAATGAGAGATGTTATTTCGGCGTTCAGTTTTTGAATTTCGCTGAAGAAGATTTCCGTTATCTATTTGAACTGCTCTATGGCCGGCCTTATACCATGGAAGAAGAGGACCGCTGGGAGGGCGGCTCTCCCCCACCGCCGCTTGACCTTTTTGAGTAGAGTGCCAGCCCGGCGAACAGGATCAGGATAAGACAGATCAGTATAATAGCAATTCCCGCCAACTTTTTATCTGTGAACTTGATTGTAAGATCAATATCCGTATGGATCAACAGGTCTTTTGCAAGACTTGGCAGGGTATGGGCAAAGAGAAGACCGGAAGCGCTGATATCAATGATAGGTGCTTCATAGCGTTGTTCGCCGGAGGTCTCGCTGGTGAAATAGCCGTTTAGTTCCAACGAGTAGCTTAATACCTTGGCAAACTCGTATAGATAGTCAATCGTATCTCTGGAAATCCGTTTTCGCATTTCATTCTGATTGGCGATATAGAGATAACCAACCAGATATTGATCGTAGAGTACGGGGCAGTAAACCTCGGAAAATATTTTCTTTTTCTGCTTCTCATAGAGAATATTACCCAGTTTGCTGTTTATTATATGTACCGGAGTGTTAAAGGATTCTTCATATTTGATGAGGTCCTTTTTAGTGATAATCCTCTCCTCAGGGAAGGGGTCTACAGAGATAAAATCCTCATCAACAGAGGGTATCCAGAGTATTTTCCCTGTTGTAGCCATGAGTTTCTCCTCGTAGGTTGCCGGGATCTTGTTTCTCATCATGGTAATATCATTGGTTGAAACAATTTTCGACATTTTCTGGCGGAATTCCCTGGTAAGCCTCTGGATGCCGGCCACGGCAAAGTCCTCGGCTATTTCCGGCTCTTCTTCCGGCAGAGGGCGCTCAGCTTTGGGGAAATTAAGCTCAACCCTCTTGCCCTGAAGAATGAAGAATACCTCAATGGGAGTTTTGAGCTTAATCCTTTCAAATTTACGTTGAGGATTTTTATACACTCCCTCCGGGTGAGTCAAAAAAAGACGTCCATCCTTTTTTTCGATTACTGTTGCTTCAAAGGTGTGGTAGTTATTCTGAAGGTAGAAAAAAACGCGGATCTGTTCATCAGGCTCTAATTTTTCAAGATCCTGGAGCGTACACTCCAGCTCCAGCCTGCTTTCACTTACTTCAACTAAAACCCCTGAGAGCTTTTTCTTATTGCCGTGTAGATCTATTTTGATCTGCTGATCAAGCAGTGATTTGAAAACGAATTCCTTAACAATTCTGCCAACTTTAACGCCCATTTTTTTCTTTCCTCATTTCAGGGATTCACCGATACCTGGATCGATTCTCTGCCTTTACCGCTCAGTACAATAAGGTAATCACCAGGTGTAAGGAGATAAGCGGCGGCTATCTTTTGCTCAATCGATTGCATGTTGGGGAGATTGTATACCCGGGTAATCACCGGGTAGCGCTCTGATTCCGCCCTGACCCGGTAAATTCCCTGCTGAAGGATGCGCAGTTTGAGGTAGTGGGAATCATCCTGAGATTTAAGGAATATTTTATTACCGTTGGGATAGATCTGTATTGGTTCAATATTATGAAGGCTGAGTTTATATGCAGCCGCTTTATCCGGATCTTGAGCAGATATCATGGCAAAAAGTCTTCTTGTTCCAAGGAAAACAGGTATGGCATTCTGCTCATAGCTATCATAGCTGTAATTATTTATTATTTCCTGCTCCCGGTTGTTGAAAAGAGCGAGCCGGATCCGGATATCACTATTCTCCACAGAGAGCAGATAAAATCCGGGGAGGGAGCTCTTCAGCTCGACCCAATCGTAGTTTCCGGCAGCGATAATTCTTTCCTGGCTGCTGCCGGAAAATATCTCATTCGCTTCTTCCAGGGTATTATCAGGTTCATAGCTGTCATCACCTATGGCGGCTAGATTGATCAACAGTTGATAGCCTGTCTCTAAATCAAAATCATCGGCTGTGACTTCAAGGATGTATATACCAGGAGGCAAGTGTTCCTCTATTCTTGATGGCTCAGCCATAAAAGGTATTTCCTCGTGTCCGCGAAAAAGGAGAAGCTGCAGATCTGTTTCAGCTACCGCCTCTATTATTATATTACCGGGCAAGGGCAGGTAGAATAAGAAGCGGTCAATATCACCCGGGGTCAGAAATCTGGCGAAAATACTAAGCTTCTTCTCTTCCACCTGCACTTCGAATCCGGGAAGGTCATCAGGTTCATAGGGATCCGGAGTACCCTGAAAGCTATTTTTTCCTTCCCGGGGAGCAAGCAGTAGTTCGAGCTCGGTGTCAATTTTCATGTCATACTTGAGCCCACCGGCCAGGGAGCCGTCGGGATTATAGATCTTCACCAGTATCCTGACCTGGGATAGAAAACTCATGATCTCTCCGGTCACGGTATAGTGATTGTAACCTTGAGGTGAGGTGAGCACTCTGGTTTTCTGATAATGCAGTGCCAGGTAGAGTTCCAGGGAGCTTTTTATTCTTTCACCTAAAAGGGTTTGGCCGCTTCTGTCTGAAAGAAAGGGGTTTATGGAAATGGAGTAATCCTCTTTATCAGCCACTTTACCGGTTATGAAGCTGCCGAACTTTTCAGCAGCGGTGTCAATATCATCCAGGGTTGCCGCCGGCACCATAAAAACCACGGTCAGAGTTATTATAAAAGTAAAGATAACTCGCATCAGGGTCATTCTAAAGTCCTAACTGATCCGCCACCTTTTGCATAGCCGCCACTGCAATCCCGGCGAACTCATCCAGCTCCAAACCAATCTGCCGGCAGAGGAGGATACCCTCCCGGGAGACTTTACGGGCAAAATCCTTCTTCTTCATTCGTTTTACCACAGAAGATGGTTTTAAGGAAGCAAGCTTTTTATCAGGCATTACCAGAGCAGCGGCAACAATCAAGCCGGTTATACTCTCACCGCAGCTTAACGCATAATCAAGTTCTGTTTTTCTCGCAATCCCCAAACCCTCGGCATTATGGGCTTTGACCGCCTGAATAATCTCTTTTTTAATATTGAGGGCAGAGAGGATTTCGGCGCTCTTTAAACCGTGAACCGCGAGGTCCTGGGTGAGATCAAAATCCAGGTCATGTAATAATCCGGCAATCCACCATTCATCCGGATCGCGCTCCAATCTCCCTGCCAGTCCCTGCATAACTGCTGCTGCAGCAATAGAGTGTTTCTTCAGCCATTCAGTGGAAACATACTGGTTCAACAGCTTTTTTGGCTACCATATTGGCAGAGGTCTTATTCCCCGGAGCTATCGTTTCGGCTCTATTAACCTGG
>DRHE01000118.1 GCA_011049745.1 Spirochaetales bacterium
CTGGATTGGGGGTTAAGGACAGTATAAAGTCACCTACTGTTTTTTACAAAGCATAATTTTTCAAGGATCCTATTGCTCTTTGACTTTAATCATAATAACCTATCAATTAATCGAGGAGGAGCCTCTCTATCATGGCGGCCCTGCTGACACCGAAGGCCTCAGTATCAATGGAGATAATTCCCTCAAGATCCTTTGCCTCAACCTTTTTCAGCTTCAGGCCGGGTGCATGGGAACCGGCATAATTTATACTGCCGATTCTACCCTTAAACATCCCTGCTTCAGCTTCATCCAGGAATCCGAAACCCCTGTAAAGCGGGCAGCCCTCCCCGGTCCCGTCAAGTTTGATGAGTGTTATTCCCCTGTCCCTGCAGTATTCAAGGCTTTTCTCCATTAAGGAGCTGCCTATTCCCCTTCTCCTATACTCCTCTTTTACAATCAGCATGGCCAGCCAGGCAATATGATCCCGGATAAACAGGAAGCAGGTGGCAGCCAGCTGTCCGTCTATGACGACCTTAAAACAGCTCCCCTCCGCCAGGCAGATAAACTTCTTCCAGTCGGTAACGGTCTGGTTCCAGCCCAGGATATTTTTCAGGTCCATCGCTTCGGGGATATCATCTTCTCTGAAAGGAAAAATTTGATAATTCATTTTCTCAGCCGCAGCCAGGTTAATATGAGGTTATATTAATATTTTAAAGGTGGGTTGTGAAGCTCAAGCCTTTCGCTTACAGGATGTGATCTACCTGAAAATGACCGAATAATCAAATGACCTACTGTCCAGACCGCACAGCCAGCACGTAGTAGTTATCCGTCTTATTGAAGTAGCCCACGCTGCCATAGATCATAACGACGAACCAGGCGCTAGTAGTATTCGGCGCATAAGTAGTAGACGACCAGTAGCCGTCGGGCTGCACGTTAGTGAAGCCCTGCCCGTTAAGCCAGGTTGCAATACTTGCTTCTTCATAATTCACCAGGCTCCTAAGTTCCTTGCGGTTGGGCAGGCGCCAGTCGGTGTGGCCGCCGAGATTAAGAGCATTAAGATCGATGGCATAGGTTAGGGCTCCAGACCAGTTCATTTGTGTAGCGGAAGGTGCCTGCTCCCACATCAGCCCGGTAAGGTTGTCGGTAATGCATCCTGCCTCAGCTCCTGTGCCAACCGTGAACCGCGGATCGGGCCAGGCAACCCCCATCTGTAGATCCCCATCATCCCTTGTACCAGAGCTGGTAGTCTGTCCCGTTTTAGGAAGATCTATAATCCCCTTACATTCAGCCTGGGCTATCATATCCTTGATATAACCCAGCAGGTCCCCCGAACATGCGGCCGTAAATACAAGAAAAATAAGAATTCCGGCAACTGCAGCCGCTTTAAAATAACTCCCCTTTAATCCGCTTATTCCTCTTCCCATAGCACGACCTCCTTTACGGCGCTCATCTCTGCAGCCCTGGCTGCCTCTTCGCCCCTTAAGTCCAGATAGGCAAATTGATCCGCTAAATCAGGATCCACCCTTTTCAACTCCTGGTAGGATTTCCTTACCAGACCGTAATTCTCAAGCTCATGGCTAACCCGTGCCAGGCATAAGAGCACCCTGGGATTATCCGGCGCTTTCTTGGCAGCCCGCTCATAGTAGGTAAGAGCCTTCTCCATTTGACCTTCCAGATAATAGATATTTCCCATGTTGATCAGAGCGGGATAATATTCCTGTGTTTTCAATATCTTATTGAACTGCACCAGCGCTTTATCCGTTAACTCATATTTTGCATAAAGCACCCCGAGTCTGTTTATATACTTGGGGCTGTTATTACTCTTTCTTATCTCCGCCTGCAGTTTGGAAACCCTTGGGTATATCTCCCTGTCGATGAACCTGACTATCTCCTGCAGAAAAGCGCTTACAACCTCACCCTTCGGCGGGAAAGAGATAGCCGCCGGGCCGCCGGGAAGCCCCACAGGTTCATACTCCTGCCATGCTGTATGCACGGGGTAAAATCCTGCCTGTTCCCTGGCCTCATTCTCCCGCCACTGCTTGGCACCTGCCTGCCAGGCTTCTAAGAAATTACTCTGTACCTTTGTAATTTCTACCGGCAGCCAGGTTTTATCATCCCTGAATATCAGCTCATCCGCACGCAGGAAACTCCGCCTTGCCGCATCAGGCGCCATATCAAGAGAAAAGGCTATAAAGATATGACCAGGAACCGTAATAAAGGCGGTCTCAATGCCCACCGACTCAAGGAGCGCATTGTAGAGTATCGAAAGATCATCGCAGTCTCCGGCAGTATATTTTAGTGTCTGCTTGGGGAACTGCAGAAAATCAACTGCCAGATTGTCTTTGGAAAACTCGGCAAAGGGGGTTGTGGGGTCTATAACATAGGTCATCCCATAGAGCCTCAAGGCCTCATGCAGGGCCATTGCCATACTAAGGTTGGCATTCACCGCCCTGCTTGATCTGCCCTTTGTCCAGCCGGCCACATTCTTGGAGAACTCCAATACCATCGGGTCCTTTGCCGTTACAAATGCCGCTGCTTTGCGGTCATCATCCCAGGTAAGGGAGTTCCTGTTGTACAGGCGCAGGGTCTCTATGTATTCGTTGGCATAACTTTTGCCTTTCAGGGTATATTCCAGCACTATCTTGGCCGATACTTTTGTGCCTTCCGTTATATTGAGCACATCGTCTGTAAACAGGGCGTAGAGCTCCACTTCCGCCTCTTCTCCCCCCTTCATTTTATCCGGGGCCTCGCATTTCTTCGGGTTGTTCATGTAGCGCTCTACAAAGAAGCTTACAGATATATCGCTGATGCTATCCGACCCCCAGTTGTTTAGAACCACCTTTCCCACCGGATTGGTATCATAATACTTGAAGAGCACGGGAAAGACGCTGCCGAACTCTATGCTGCCCAGTCCGAGCATAGTACCCTTGGGAAGTCCCTTTTTCTCAAGGGGCTGCGGTTTTTCCGGAAGCTCCTTTTCTATCCTCACCCTGTCGCTCTTTTTCAGGGGAACATGAAAGGTTGTTCCCAGTGAAATGCAAAGACCGCTGTAGAGAGCCAGGTTGTTTCTATAGTGGAAATCCAGGCCCAGGCTGAAAAAGGGTAAAAGAGAATAATAAACCCCAAGCCCTCCCGCTATATAGAGATTACTGCCGCTGGTGTTGCTGCCATCCGTTACCGTGCCATGGTAGTAGCCGCCCCCTGCATAAGGTGAGATGGTCAATTTATCGAGTAATTTGAAATTGCGTCCGGCGCCGATGCCTGCAGAAATTAAAGAAACACCAAATTCCGTCTCTATGGGCAGATAGCTATAGCCTAAATCCGCCTTGAAAAAAAGCAGGGGAAAGGAAGCAAGGTCCAACCCGGCTGAAAGGCCGGCCCCGACTCCCAGCTTGAAATAGGAGGTGCTGTCGCCTATCGGCAAAGCACCCCCGGGGGTAAGGGTAAGTGACAGGCGCCCGATATCCTGGCCGGATGCGATAAGGCTGACCAGCGTGAATAGTACAATCAGAATGGTTATTCGATTTTTCATTTTCTGCCTCCGTGCCGAACACAACAGCGTGTGCTGCATATTAAAGTAGAAGCTACTTTAAAAAGGATGCAAAATTATTATAGTAATTTAGCTTTTTATGATAATCATTCTATCACAATTACTTGCTTTCTGCGTAACTATTCAGCTCAATCCGAAAAAAGTCGCGTGAACCTCTGGACTCCCTCGAAATAATATGCTACAGTCCGATTCATGGAAGTGAGTCGAAGAGTTCAGGGTCGGACAGTAACAGACAACGATATAAAAACAATTCAGTCGATCATTGCATCTCATCCAAATTGGCACCGTACTCGGATTTCTCAGGAGCTATGCCATTTATGGGACTGGAGGAATGATGTAGGAAAGCCGAAAGATATAGCCGCCAGGGCATTACTTCGAAAGCTGGACAAAGAGAACCTTATTGACCTTCCTGCCCCGGTTCGGTCTGCAAATAACGCGTATCGGTATCGGTCCAAACATGAGAAACCGGAATATCAGCCTATTAACGAGAGGTTATCGGTAATTCGACCGATTCAGATTAGACAGGTAGAGACGCAGGCTCAAGCAC
>DRHE01000119.1 GCA_011049745.1 Spirochaetales bacterium
GGCGAAATCTTTTTTAAGCTCCTGCCAGGTCATACCCTGAGAGCGGTGTTCATCAAAAACATCATCGGCGTGAAAAAAGTGGCTCCAGATGCCCGCTCCGGTTATTGACGATACTATCAATTGGCAGTTTTCCCGGGTAAAGGGATAACCGGATGAGGTTCTGGGAATCAGGTAGAGATCCTTAATATTGTGATGAGGAGCAAATTCAGTGTGGGTCTCTTCCCCCATTCCTGATCTTAGAGTAGATACCACCTTGATTGAGGGGAATACCTCTTTAAGGGCCGCCATTCCCAGGTCGGAGATAATATTACTGGGCGCCACATAGGCAAAGGGCAGGGAATATTCACCGAACAGATCGATCCACTTTCTTCTGGCGGCCATTAGTCCCGCTTTCATTACCGGCTTGGATGGCCAGCGGCTGAGATTCATCTCTGTCTTTTTTTCAGTAAGTGACATATGATTAAAGCCGTGAAGGGCCAGCTCCTGGGGACTCTCCAGGATCTCCCTGGCTATTTTCAAGCTCGCCTGCTCTTCAGCCACAAAAAACTCTTCTCCGGTAAAGGGTGGTGTAGTGGTGCTGTTGTAATTGAAAATTAGAAAGCTTGCAAAGGGGATATTTCTCTCTGCAAAGAAGGACTTAATGTCAGGCCAGAAAACCCGGTAATAGAATTCGGTATCGGTTATATTAAGAGGCTTTTTCTTAATATTATACATGGGCAATGGCCAGTCATCAATAAACATTATGCCGATCCCAGCCGTGGCTGCTATACCAACGGGGCGTATAAAAAGGAAGGATTCCAGGATAAATCCTTGAAAATACCCGGTCTTAAAGCCATCCCAGTTCCAGAAAAGCAGCCGGCCTTTTCCACGTTCTGCAGTCCAGAGCAGGGGGAAGGAACCCCGGTAGCTGGATGCGAGGACTTCGGCCCCTTTAGCGGGCGAATTGGTACCGGGCAGCCACTCAAAAGTTGTATCCTCAAGGGAAAGCCCTTCGCCCATGAGAAAACCATAGCGGAGTTTGTAGCCGGTTATTATTTTACTTGCGCCGTGTGATTCTTTAAGAGCCAGGGGGGCCTTGAGATTGTGGAAGTTTCCTCCGTAGAGGGAGACTACGCCGCCGCCCTGCTGTAGATAATGCTCTAAAACCGCGGCTTTCAAGCCGGCATCATCCTTAAGTATCAGGCCGACTGCGGTAAATACCCGGAGATCCCCGGGCAAGAGCCCGGAAAATTGTTTTTTATGGATTACTTCAAAGGGCAGTTTTGCCCGCCGCAGCACGCCTGAAGTATATTCGAAGATGCTTTTTGCCGTAGCTGTTGAGTCATCGAGTAATAGCGCGATATTTTCCCTTGACGGCCGCGGGAAGAGAGCCTCTTTGAGGAAGGATCGGACATTCAGCATCAGTTGCACCTTTCCCTCTTTTACCCGGTAGATATACCTGGAAAAGGCGAAGCCGCCGTTTTTGTTGGTGACAATAACCGGGCTGGGGTCATAATCGCGGTCCTTTCTCCTGATAGAAAGGAAGATGCGTAAATTATGATCATGCTGCAGATAGCGGTAGAAGAGCCGGGACTCCTCAGGATCCTGGATTCCCTGGAACTCAACCATGGTGGAGTCCTTGTAAGCGATATCTATCAGATCAGGATTATCTGTCCAGTCGCCGAAGTATTGAATGCCCAGCTTTGCAAGAGTGAGGTTCAGCCGTGCTTGATTGAGGTACTGATTGTTTTTACGGTCCTGGTAAGCGCCGAAATTATCAATAATTATTACCTTGCGTCCCGACTCGATGGCGTTGTCCAGGAAGTGCAGGTAGGCCTCAGGGTTTTTCATTGCCGGGCCCCGGAACCAGGTAACCACTGCCCTGATATTGGCCATGACTTTGGCGGTAGGCAGGCCCCGGTCAATATCCCAATACTCTACCTTTAATCCCATTTTTGAGAGGGGCTGTGACAGGTAAAAGAAAATCTCATTTTCCTTCTCGCTCTGGTTTTCAGATGATTTGTAAAGGGCCAAAACCTTATTTTCATAATTGAGCGGCAGGGCCTGAATGGCCGGCAGAAGCAAGAGTGATAATGTTAAAATCTTTTTCATAATACTATAACTTCTCCATAAATTACGGCGCCAGCAGCCTGGGCAGTTTCGTGGAATAGCCCACCCTTAGAACCAGGGACCAGTAATCGCTGGTGGTGCTGAACGCGGAGCCCAAAGTATAAGCGCTTTCTCCCCTATAATAACTGATGTTTGCCTCGAGATCCATCTGGAATGTGGCTGAGGATAGCTCTTCCATATAGGAGCCCCCGGCTGCCCGAAAGCTCAAACCCAGCCCATTCTCTTCATTGAGTGAGTGATAACTGGACAGCAGGATGCCGCCGGTAGCCAGAATAACCTGCTGTGGAGAGTAATAATAAAGTTCCTCATCCTGCCGTGAGTCCTGATAGAGGATATCGGCGCTCAGTTTGAGATTAATTGCCGGCTTTTCCAGGTCGAGAAGTCCCAGGTAAAAGCTTTGAGAAAATGTCGTCAGCAGGTTGCTGTCGGTAAGTAGTTCAATCCGGGCGTAGGTGCGGAGCGATGAGTCACGGAAGAGGGGATGTTTGATAAAGGCAAGCATGGTGGTAATATCGAGCTCACCTGAATGGCTTAGAATTCGCGTCCGCTGCGGAGCTATAGTCTCCGGTTGTCTTTCAAAAGAGTATACACCGGTAAAGAAGAGATAGGGGTTGGGGTTAAGCTTAACCTCCATACCCAGGTGTGGTTCAATCTGATTGAATCTGAAGAAGTCGGTGACTTTTACATCCCCGGTTATTGCAGCCGCGGTATCTTTACTGTACAAATTATTCAGGAAGCAGGCGCCTGCCAATGGGGTCACCTCCAGTTTCCAGAAGTAGAGGCTAATGGGCACGCTTAGTGAGAGCTCGGAGACCAGGTGGGTTGAGGGATCAAGGGGAGCCGTCGGCTTGAAGATCCGCACGGTATCTGTCTGATATTTAAGCTTATAGGACCAGATACTGCTTAAAAGGTTAACAAAAGAAGCCTCGCTGTGGTAGATAAGGCTGGTGGTGTCTGCCAGGGCATATCCGGAGAAAGCCAGAGAATCGGCATGGTTCCTGGCCAGGTTGTTATAGCGGTGGGTTACGTTTTCATAAAGAGGGTCGGTATAGTAAACCCTTCTGTAATTTTTAAGTGCCTGGCTCCAGTTACCGTGCCATTCATATACCTGGCCCAGACGGGAAACCGCGCTGATATCCCAGGGGTCTATGGCCAGCACCTCTCTGAATTGACGTATGGCTAACTCAAGCTCCTGTTCCTGGAGATAGAAATCTCCCAGCTCATTACGCAGGTTAAAGGTGGCCTCCTGAAAATAGTAGATCGATCTGACCATCTTCTCATTCATCAGGGTATGCAGGTTCTGCAGATCTTTTTCAACTATTTTCTGCTGCTCCGGTGCCTCTTTTTCCAGCTCCTTAAGCTCCTTAAGCAGGTTTTCGATCTGGTCAAAACCACTGTAAAGGTCGTCGCCGGCGGCGGAGAGATCAACAAGCTGAAGCTCTGCGGCAAGTTGGACAATACTCTCAAGTTGGGGATGAAGATCGCTGGTTTGCTGATCCGCGGCTTCAATATTGGCCAGGGCTTCTTCGGTTTTTCCCTGCCAGAGCAGGGATTCGATAACCCCGTAAGAGCTGAATGGAACTTCAGCTTCAGTTTCATCTGAAGCGCTGAATAATTTTTCAGCATTCTCAGGATTGCCCTCGATCAGGTGGATCCTGGCCAGTATATAACGGGCAAGGCTTAATTTTTTATCAGACGCCCGTTCCAATTCGGCTATAAAATCATGTTTGTTCCACTCCCAATGTATGGCCCTGGTCTGGTTATGGAAAAGCTCTTTCTGCTCATTGGCGGCGCTTTTAATTTCTTCTGTCTTTTTTTGCTGCACTGCATAGCTGTTTGCACTCTCGGAAAAATGGTTAAGCATATAAATAGCTTCTGAAAGCAGCCGGGAAAGCTTCTCTTCCTCCGCTTTCAGGGTGTCCTGGGGGTCTTCCCCGGTAGGCAGGGGCGGTTCTGCTCCCTTCTCTTTTGCCGCTCTTACCTTGTCCATGAAGTTTTGATATGCTTTTTGAGCTGAACTATAGGCGCCTCTCTGGCCATTAATTTCTTTGCTTTTATTCCTTATAAGCAGTGGTATCTCCTGGAAGTAATTTTGATAGAGATAACCCCTATCGATCAGTTGGAGCAGGTCAAAACTATCTTGATCGAGGTTTTTAAAACTGGCAAAAGCGTGATTGATGATGATATTCAGGTACTCCTCAATACCTTTCTGATGCTTGCCGTTCCAGAAGTAGGTCTGAGCCAGGGTTTCCCTCAAATCCAGGTTGTCCGGCTCTTCAAGTATCCGGGCCTCATATTTACCGATCAGCTCATCCTTCAAACCCTGCTTCTTATGAAAGATATCAAGATAGCGGCGCAGTGCTTCAGTAGTTATAAAGGCAGCCAGGATACGGCCGCCCGTATTATCGGCCTGCTGCTTATTACCAGTGGCAATATATTGAGCCTCTAGAAGCAGGTAAGCTTCAAGCTGCTCAGGAAAAGCAGTTGTGATTTTCTCATATAGCTCGATCGCTTTTTCCGGGTAACCATTTATAAGATAGACAGCGGCTAATTCCATTAATAGAGGGTATTCGCCGGCGGCGCTGTCTTCAGCCTGCTGAAATAGCTTTTCAGCTTCTTTGGTGTCGCCCGCCCAGAGATGGGTAAGGCCCAGGTTGATGACCAGGCTTAAGTTTCCCGGAAATTGGATTAGCCCGTTTTCAAAGAAGGAGATCGACTCCTCATACCTTCCTGTCCAGGCTGCAATTTTGCCGGCTTCCCCCCATATTGCCAGCATCTGGGGAATCTTAAGTAAAAGTTCCCGGTAATTTTTTAAACCCTCAGTCAAATCTCCCTTCCAGATGCGGTTTTTGGCTATAAGCAGCAGCACCTCGGTATTTTCCGGTTCAATAAGCGCTGCTCTTTTCAGGTGTTTCAGGGCACTGAGATAATCCCCGACCAGTGTGTATATCGATGAAAGTTCAATGTAGGCTCTAATCTCTTTGGGGTTGTCACGGATAGTAATCTGGTAATCTTCAATTGTATGAAAGGGATAATCAATTGTACGATTGTCCATATCTTTGGGAAAATGTGACGGCAGATCAGTACCGGTGATCCTGATGTTTCCCTCTTTGCGCAATAGAAAGAAGGCGTCAAGGTAGAAATAATATCTGGAGTCGTATCTTCTCTTCTCAGAGACTTCAAAAGTGATGGTATGCTCTCCGGATTCCATTTCCAGGTCGCCGGCCAGGCACCAGAAGTATGAGGGTGCATATTCCTCAACAACGGTAATATCCTCCCGGTAGAGCGTTTCAGCTTCCCGGTTATCCAGGATGTAGGAGAAGGGCGATGAAAAGGAGGGATAAAGATCATCCGCAGGGCCGGGGGGGGTACCGCCATACCATAGTTCATAGGTGCCGGGTTCGGTCACATAGAAGACATAATTTGCATAATTGACCGCGCCCCCCTGGCGCTCCCTGCTCCTGTTTAACTGCAGGGTTCGAAAGCCTGAACAGCCGTAATTGAGTATTGGTTCCTTATTGAAATTTGTGGATACTGCATCTTCACCCTCAATAAAGATGATGTTTGTATTTTCCCGGGGCAGCTGTGCTTCGATCCTCTGCCCGGCAGCGGGCTCTGCCTGCTCGGTGTCTGCTTCAACCTTTTCTTCCTGAGCTGAAATATCAGGACTGATAAATAAAGCAAAAACAAATAATATCCAAAAA
>DRHE01000120.1 GCA_011049745.1 Spirochaetales bacterium
CGCCAATTGCGATACGCACTGCTGTGCAAAGCTCTCCCTGCCGCTCCAGGTAGAGGGCACAGCTTATTTTTGCAAGATCCAGGGTGACCCTGGAGAGTCTCTTGAAAGCTGAACCTGACGCCTGGCTGACCGTAGCGCCCGTGGTGCCTGTAGCGCCCTGGCTAACCGGGGGTATAACGATGGCGGTTACCAGTTCTCCCCCTGCCAATACCGTGCTTCCGGGAGCGGTGCAGAAATCCACCGCGGCCACCCTTCTCTCTGCTATTCCGCCCTGCCCGGTCAGCCTCCGGATTACAACCTCGGCGCCGAAAACGATAAGGGGCGGCAGGGTATCCGCTCCCGGAGAGGCATTACAGATGTTACCTGCCATGGTGGCCATATTGCGTATCTGGGTGGAGCCTATGCACTTTACCGCTTCAAAAAGGGCGGTATAATTCCTCTGTATCTGATTATTCACTTCGATCTTATATAATTGGGTGGCAGCGCCGATTTCCAGGCCCTTGCCATTTTCCTTGTCATTTCCCTTACCATCCAGGCTGATAAAATCCAATTCCTTTAACCCTAGAATATTCACCAGGGCCTGCGGTTCGAGGTTGCCGGTTTTCATCTGCACTAATAGATCGCTGCCCCCGGCAATTATCCTCCTTCCATTCTTCTTTATTAAATCCAGGGCATTTTCCAGGGTTGCCGGTTCAAAATAGTCGAAATCATGACTCAACACCCTTGAATTAGACATTTTTTCCTTCCTTTTGTGCTGTTTGCACTGTTTGCGCTTTCAACGCCTCTAGAATATGCTCCGGCAAAACAGGCATGCTGGTAAACCGGATTCCGGTAGCGTTGTGGATTGCTGAAACAACTGCGGCCGGCACCGGATTTAAGGCAGCCTCCCCTATTCCCTTGGCCCCCATGGGCCCGGTGGGTTCATAGGTGTCGGCAAAAAAGACCTGGAAGTTTTCAGGATCAGGCATATCCGCAGCCCCGAGCATCTTGTAATCGGTGAGCATAGCCTGGTTTAAAAGTTCCCCGCTTCCGGAATTGTATTCAGCCTCCTCCAAAAGAGCCATGCCCGCGCCGCGGTTGAAGCCTCCATGGAGCTGGCCCTTGGCCAGGATCGGGTTGATAACCACCCCCGCATCACTGCCGGCCACGACTTTTTTAATGGTCACTATACCGGTTTCCGTATCCACCTCCACCTCAACAAAAAAGGTGGTATAAGCCGGGGGACAATTGACCTTGCGAACACTCCTGCAGGCTATGGCAGTTCCCCAGTCTTTATTCATTGCGGTTTGGGCAGCTTCCCTGATAGTTATATTTCTTTCAGGCATACCCACAACGTAGATTATGGACTCTCCTCTCTCCTTATCCAGTTTGGTCTTTAAAGAGTCCACCGGGGCATCGAGGATCCTGGAGGCATATTCGAAGAGCACTTTTTTTGCATCACGGGCCACAGCCAATACTGCACCGGCGCCGCAGTACACCCCCCTGGTAGCGTGGGTGCAAACATCGTAACCGGTGGAGCGGGTGTCAGCGGGAGAGATACCCACCTTTTCCAGGGGTACGCAAAACTCCTCAGCCACTAATTTAGCAGCAGCATCCAGGGTACCGCCCCCGTGGTCCATAAGCGCGGTCAGGATATCAATGGAACCATCCTCATTTACCTTGACCTGGACCGTGGTGTAATCCTTGACCTCCCCTGGAACCGGTGCGCCGGTGCCCGAGGTATGGAAACCCCTGGCAAAGCCGATTCCCTTTCGGAAACGCCCGCTCTGTTTCTTCGGATCAGGGCGGTTATGCCAGCCGCTCAGTTCAGCTCCCTTTATTAGCAGCTCTTTTACTCCGTCGGATTGGATAAGGGATCTGATGGTAGGTCCCTGTCCCCAGAATATTTCACCGAGGCCCACGTAGTTCTTAATGCGGAACTTAAGAGGGTCTACCCTTAGCTTTTCCGCCAGCATATCCATAGTAGTCTCTACACCGAAGGTTACCTGGGGAGCGCCGTAACCCTGCATGGCACAGGTGGGAACCTTATTGGTATATACAGCCTTACCCTTATACTTCAGATTAGGCAGCCGGTATAGAGAGTGCCACCACCCGGCCAGAACGCCCAGGTAAGCCAGGGCCTGAATATGATGACAGCCAATGTCAATTACCGCGTTCATTTCCCCGGCAATCAGGGTACCGTCTTTTTTTGCCCCGAGCTTCAAAGTGTACCGCGCCGGATAACGGCAGTGATCATACATATCCTCTTCACGTGTCTGTACAATTTTAACTGCTTGACCCGACTTCAAAGCCAGAGCAGAGGTGATGAGAATAACCGGGTTGGTGTGGATACCTGAACCGAAGTGCCCTCCACCTGCTATGCGTATAACGTTGATCTTGTTTAAGGGAATATCAAATATCTCTCCGATCAATATGCGGGTATTGTGCAGGGCCTGGGTAGCAGGCCAGACAGTGAGGCCGCCATCCGCTTCGGGGCGGCAGACACAGGCTTTGGGCTCGAGCTGGGAATGATAGACCCGGGGACTGACAAACTCATTCTCCACGATTACATCAGCCTGGCTGAAGCCCTCCTGCACATTGCCTTCAACAACCTCCCTGGTGCAGGCGATATTGTTACGAATAACTATTTCCTTATCCTCGATATATACTCGGTCATGGATCAGATCCTTTTCCGCCTTTAAAGCCGTCTCAATGCTCATATAGGCAGGCAGTTTCTGCCATTCCACTTTTACAGCCCGGGCCGCAATTTCTGCCAGCTCCTCGCTTTCTGCTGCCACGGCGCCGAAGAAATCGCCGACCTGCCGCATATGATTGCTTAAGACCTGCCAATCCTTATAGGTGGACCTGGGTATGGAAACCTGGCGCAGATTAAAGAACTTATTCGGAACATCACTGAAGTTAATGCAGACTGCACCCAACTTTTCCGCCCCGCTGAAATCGATTCTCTTGATCCATGCATGCGGGTAGGGACTGCGCAGGATGCGGCCGTAAAGCATATTGCTGCAGGTCACATCCGAGGGGTATATTTCCTGGCCGGTAACCCGGGCAATACCATCTTTACGGGGAAAATCATGTCCCAGAAAATTATATTTATTTTTAGCCATTTTTTCCTTCCTTTAGCAATCTCTCAGGATACTTTCCTCCCAGGACACCGGATATGTCTGAGCCGGCCTGTAAAAATAACCGGGAATATTCCTCAAGCTGCTCTCTGTC
>DRHE01000121.1 GCA_011049745.1 Spirochaetales bacterium
CATTACAGCGGCTTAGGTCTGCATAGTAGTATTCCCCTTGTTTTAATGGGCTGGCAACGCTGCGGTCAACCCATAGCACTTCACCGCGCAGCCGGAGAGCTTCTTCCCGCGTGTCTATGTTCTCCAGTTTTAATAACAAGCTGGAATGACTGCCGCCCACCGACTTTACACGGTAAGGGATAAATCGATCCCCTTTTTTAATATACACTTTCTTCAACCGGGAAAAATGATTAGTCTCTCCGGAAAAACTCTTTACCCTGAGATTGCCTTTGACTCCATGGCTTGTCCTGATTAAGCCGATGGCCAGCCTTTCTTCCATCAGTCCAATATTTCTAGTACAACCCTCTTCCCGGTTTTTGTTGCTGCCGCGCTTAAAATAGTTCGAACTGCCTTGGCAATTCTACCATGCTTACCAATAACCTTTCCAACATCTCCCTCGGCTACTCTCAGCTCCAGAATCGTGGATTTTTCACCTTCTATCATATTTATAGTAACCTCGTCAGGCTCATCCACTAAAGATCGGGCGATGAATTCAACAAGCTCTTTGACCATATGAATCTCCTTTGCATGCGGTCTACCGCTATTTCAAGCGGAAATTTAGATTATTCAGCAGTTTCCTCACTGTATCAGAGGGCCTGGCCCCCTTCTCCAGCCAGCTTCTAATTCGATCCTCCTTAATACTTAGCTGTTTTTCCTCAGCCTCGATTGGATGGTAAAACCCTACCTCTTCAAGTGTTCTACCGTCCCTTGGGCTCCTTGAATCCATAACTACAATCCGGTAATATGGTCTCTTTTTTGAACCAAACCTCTTCAACCTGATTCTAACACTCACTTCAATCCTCCTTGCGTCTGCTTAAACTATATCCCTGCTTATGAGCTGCTTAACTGGCTTAGCATATTCGCCTGGTATTTCTTATTTTTGCTCATCTTTTTCATCATCAAGCGGGTTTTTTCAAACTTCTTGAGCAGCTTATTTACCTCATAAACTGAGGTACCGCTTCCTCTGGCTACTCTTTTTTTGCGACTGGGACCGATAATCCGGTGATTTTTCCTTTCATTCCCGGTCATAGAGAGAATAATCGCTTCCTCTCTTTTCAGCGCCTGCTCATCGATTGATTCTCCATCGAGCGCCGCAGCTGCTCCCGGAATCATTTCTAGAAGAGATTGCAGGCTCCCCATCTTTCTAACCCTTTTAAACTGTTCAAGGTAATCTTCAAGATTGAAGGATGCCGATTCAATCTTCTTCTGAAGCTCAAAGGCTTCTTCCTCATCAATAGTCTCCTGGGCTTTCTCTACTAAAGAAACAACATCACCCATTCCCAATATGCGCGAAGCGATCCTCTCCGGAATGAATTCCTCAAGGGCGCTCAGTTTCTCACCGGTGCCTATGAACTTTATTGCTTTACCCGTAATGGACTTTATTGAAAGCGCGGCGCCGCCGCGGGTATCTGAGTCGAATTTGCTGAGGATAATCCCGGACAAGTCTAAACGGGAATCAAAATCCTTTGCTATATCAACTGCATTCTGACCGGTCATGGCATCAACAACCAGCAGCAATTCTTCAGGACGCGAAACCTTCTTTACCTGCTCAATCTCCGCCATCAGTTCTTTATCGATCTGCAGCCGTCCTGAAGTATCGATTATCAGGGTATCAAACTCTCCCTTCTTAGCATAAGCGAGAGATTTCCTGACTACCTTTACCGGATCTTTGCCTGTTTCACGGTAGATATCCACCCCGGCCTCTCCGGCCAGAATGGTTAACTGCTCAACTGCTGCCGGACGGCGTAAGTCTGCGGCAACCAATAGAACCTTCCGGCCTTTTCCCTTGAGGTGTAAGGCCAGCTTGGCCGCTGTAGTGGTTTTGCCCGAACCCTGGAGTCCGGCCAGAAGAATTACCGACTGGGTATCGGGCCCTTTCAGCTTTAACTCCTGCCTCGAGTCTCCTAACAGCTGCACTACGCGGGAATGCACAATCCGGATGAACTGCTGTCCGGGCGTTACCGAGCGCAGTACCTTTTCACCAAGAGCCTCTTCTGTGGCGCGGTTAATAAAACGTCGGACCACCCGGAGATTTACATCAGCCTCAAGCAGCGCGATCTTGATCTCTCCCAGGGCATCCCGGATGTTTTTCGGAGAGATATGAGCCTTGCCACTGACCTGTCTGAATATATCTGTAAATTTTTTACTTAAATTTTCTAACATGACAGCAGTTTGAATATATACCGATAATAACGGTGATTGTCAATCTAGCGGATGTAGAAAAAGTAGCGCTCCAGGTATTTCACCCTCTCCCTGGCCTCCTCGCTGAAACCGCTTATGGGGAATTCTTCATAAACACGCAGGTAATATTCTTTTGATCTCTCTAAATCCCGGTATGGCGATTCTCCTTCAAAGAGTTGGCCAAAAAGAAAGTATACCTCGTCCAGGAAAACACCCCGGGGAAATCCGGAAACATATTCTGTAAGCAGCTCATAGGTCAGAGTAGGTTCTCCATGCTCAATTTCATAATGTATGAGGTGCATAAGGTCCTCTTCGATGGAAAGATATTCAAGCCCCAGGAATTTATCAAGCAGTCCAAGAAGCTTAATAGAGTCCTCTAAAGCCAGATAAGACC
>DRHE01000122.1 GCA_011049745.1 Spirochaetales bacterium
CCCTCGGAACTTAAGGTGGAGGTACCGTTGCCGGAGCTGACTGAAGAGAACCGGATCACCTTCACCGGCGGCTTTACCACGGAGAGTTTTGTTATTCACCGCTTTGTGGGTGATCAGGAGTTAGCCGCCGGGATCCAATGGCAGGATGAGGGCAGCGCCTCTGGCGGTACGGATGAGTATCATGTAAGGGTCCGCCAGCACAACAACCAATTTGCCTGGTCCAGTCCGATCTGGGTAGGATAGGCTGATAATCCCGATTGTACCCCAGCCGATGGTTATGGGATTTCCCTAAAGCTTTGCCCTTCTCTCCGGAATATCTTATACTGCGCTGGGTTCAACTTGTTATTATGCTACTTGACATGACTGAGAAGTCGGTTATTATATAAGTCGGTCATATGTGCGTTATTACTGTAAACGTTTACAATAATAATAGTGCGACCGACATTTTTTAATCTGGAGGCTACTATGAAACAATGGTTAGCGTTACTACTGCTGATAACACTCAGCATAACTTCATTCGCTGTGGGGCAACAGGAGGACCGGGTTCTCCATATCTATACCGCCTTTGACAGCGGAGAGGCCAAGTATTATATCGATGCCTTTGAAGCGGAAACCGGTATTGACGTGCAATGGGTGCGCATGTCATCAGGCGAGGTCCTGGCCCGTATTGAGGCAGAAGCAGGCAATCCCCAGGCTTCGGTCTGGCATGCCGGTTCCAATACTTCACATATCAATGCAGCAACAAAGGACCTGCTGATGCCCTACCGTCCAAACACCGATTTCTACCTGGCGGACATGCTTCACGCCAAAGACTGGGCCTGGACAGGTTTCTATACAGGGGCCATCGGCTTTGTCACCAATACCAATTTTTTGGCTAAAACCGGCGCCAAAGCCCCCACATCCTGGCGGGATCTCCTCGATCCGGTCTTTGCTAAGAATGTGTCTATAGCTTATCCCTATACCTCAGGCACAGCCTATACCACTTATGCAACCCTGATCCAGATGCTCGGCCTGGAAAAAGCCCTGGATTTCTGGGAGGAATTCGATAAGAATAGCATTCTCCAGTATAACAAGTCCGGATCAGCCGCCATTGCTCAGGCCGGTTTGGGAGAGGTAGCTATAGGTATTTCCTTCTCTCATGATATCCTGGCCAAAGGCGTCAACAAGGGCTATCCGGTTGTCATGACCTTTCCCAAAGAAGGCACCGGCTATGAGGTCGGAGGACTCTCTCTTATTAAAGGCGGACCTGAACCGGAACTCGGAAAACAGTTTATTGACTGGTGCTATACGGTTAAGGCACAGAATCTATTCCAGAATTACAATCGCCTGCCAGTAAACCCCAAAGCTACCGTAAAAGAAGGTTCTGTGACTCTTGATCAAGTAAATCTTATCGAATATGATCACATCTGGGCTGGTGAGAATAAAGACAAGCTGGTCACTGCCTGGCGGGACCGAATAGGTAAATAAACCAACCCGCATATAAAAGCGGAAAACTCTTCCCTGCCGTTGCTCGAAAACAGCACCGGCAGGGATTCTATTTCTAATAAGCTGTAAAGACAACTGAACCTGCTGAGCACGATAATATTAAACTGCTAATATTACCGTGTAGGCAGCGGGTGGTTAAGGACTTATCAAGGAGTCTCCATGATCCCATTTAAACAAAGAAGCCGGGAGCTGATTGCCAACCTGCAGCTGATCAGAAAAGAACCACTATTGCTTGTGCTCATCCTGGCGATCTTCTACTTCCTGCTCCTCTTCGTAGTCTTTCCGGTTTTCCAGGTAGTTAAGAGCAGCTTTACCCTAGATAATCACTTCGACATCTCTAACTACCTGGCCATTTTTTCAAAAAGCTACTATTTTCAACCCTTTTTCAACTCCATGATTCTTGGCGCCTGTACCGCCACTACCGGTACCCTGATAGGCTTCATCTTTGCCTATGGTATTACCAGGACTCCCCTTCCTTTTAAACCATTTTTTCGGATGACCGCCATCTTTCCCATTATTTCACCGCCCTTTGTGGTCTCACTGGCAGCAATCCTGCTTCTTGGCCGCGCCGGAACTATTACACCTTTTCTTACCCGTATCATTGGTGAATATTCAATATACGGCCTGGGCGGCCTCATTCTGGTGGAGACTATTGCCTACGGCCCTACTGCGTTTCTGGTACTGTACGGTATACTTCAGGCTATTGATCCGGCTCTGGAAGAGGCTTCAATGGACCTTGGAGCTTCCCGGGCGAGGGTTTTCACAACAATTACCCTGCCTTTGGCCACGCCCGGCATCGCCAGCGCCTGGCTTCTGGTTTTTATCCAGTCAATGGCGGATTTCGGCAACCCGATCGTGCTGTCCGGTAATTTCCGGGTGTTGTCGGTTCAGGCATTTCTGCAAATCACCGGAATGTACGACCTCCCCAGGGGTGCGACTCTGGCCATTCTACTTCTAATTCCCACAATCACCGCATTTTTTCTGCAGAAATACTGGGTGGCGCGCAAATCCTACGTTACCGTTACCGGTAAACCAACTGCAGCCACTATTAAAAACCTGGAGTGGTACATAAAGCTGCCCGTATATTTCTTCTGTATTTTTTTCACCGGCCTGGTCTTTCTCTTCTACGGCACAGTGATTTACGGCTCCTTCCAAAAGCTCTGGGGAGTAGATGCAACTCTGACCTTCAACAACTATATCGAAATGTTCGAGGTAGGCAAGGACTATATAATTGACTCCCTGACCCTAGCCACCATTGCCACCCCAATTACCGGCCTGGTGGGTATGTTCATTGCCTTCCTGATTATCCGTAAGAAATTTCCGGGCCGGGTACTTATGGAGTTCGTTTCAATGCTGACCTTCGCCGTTCCCGGCACTGTGGTTGGCATCGGTTACATCCTGGCATTCAACCAGCGATCAATCCTTCTGCCTTTTGCCTTAACCGGCACTCCCTGGATCATTATTTTCCTGCTGATCTTCCGTAACATGCCGGTTGGTATACGCTCCGGCATCGCGGCCCTGCAGCAGATCGACCCGTCTATTGAGGAAGCATCCACGAATTTAGGAGCAGACAGCGCAACCACCTTCCGCACCATTACCCTGCCCATGATTGCCCCGGCCTTTTTCTCCGGTCTGGTCTACAGCTTTGTGAAAGCTATGACCGCTATCAGCGCTGTAATTTTTGTAGTTTCAGGTAAATGGAACCTGATTACAATAGCAATTCTTGGATTCGTTGATAACAGCCAGTATGCTCAAGCTGCTGCTATGAGTATGCTGCTTATTGCAATTGTGCTGGTCGCCATCGGGATTATCCAGTTATTGGTAAATCGGATAGGCCGCGGTGCCCGCACGGTCAGCCTTTTAGGTTGAACCCTTTAGGAGATATATATGAAAGCAGATTACCTTGTACTAGCTAATTTAAGTAAGACCTTTGCGAGCGGCCACGCAGAAATCACCGCTGTAGATGGTATAACCATCAATGTCCGCCAGGGTGAACTGGTAACCCTGCTTGGGCCCTCCGGCTGTGGAAAGACAACCACTTTACGCATGATTGCAGGCTTTGAGCTCCCAACCAGCGGGGACATCCTGATAGACGGGGAATCCATAATAGCAACACCGCCCAATAAACGGCCTACTACCATGGTATTTCAGAATTATGCCCTTTTTCCCCATATGAGTGTGGCAGAGAACATCGGTTACGGTTTGAAAATCCATAAGAAGAGCCCGGGAACTATCCGCGAGCGCACTGAAGAAATTATGCGCCTCGTCGGACTGAGCGGATTGGAAAAACGTTCTCCGGCCCAGCTTTCAGGGGGACAGCAGCAGCGGGTCAGCCTGGCCCGCTCCCTGATTATGGAACCTAAGGTCCTGCTCTTTGATGAACCCCTCTCTAACCTTGATGCCAAGCTGAGGGTTTCCACCCGCCTGGAAATCCGCAAACTCCAGCATCGGCTACAGATTACCACGGTATATGTAACCCATGACCAGGAGGAAGCCATGACCCTCTCCGACCGGGTCGTCATAATGAATGAGGGACGGATTCAGCAGGTGGGCACTCCTCAGGTCATTTATGCCCGTCCGGACAACCGCTTTGTGGCTGATTTTATCGGCAAGGCTAACTTCCTCGAGGGCAGGATCACGGGTAAGATGGAGGCGGATAGGATAGAAGTGGATATTCTGGGACAGAAGATCAAGGCCCCCAGGCCTGAGCGGTCATTTGCCCGGGGAGACCGGGTATTGATTCTGGCCAGACCCGAAGCTATCGAGCTGGGACCCAAAACCACAGCCTCCCTTACAGGCACTGTACAGGAAACAGTTTACCTGGGATCAGAGATGATTTACGAGGTCAAGCTGGGCAGCAGTATACTTACTGTTGAGCTGACCAATCCCCAGGAACAACGCGGCTTTGACAAAGGCGAAGAGGTCAGTGTGCGTCTCAAGGAACGTAGCCTGCACCTCCTGCCTTATGAGGAAAATTGATAGTCTGCGCTATCACTGTCTCTTATACACATCT
>DRHE01000123.1 GCA_011049745.1 Spirochaetales bacterium
AACCACATCAGGATATCTCTGTTTAAAGGAATAAAAAGGAAGAAAATAGGCCCGTTTTATCCAATTGACCTGTTCCTCTATTTTTTGAGCGGAATCGGATATCTCAAATGCGGAATTTTGCTCAATCTGAGAACAATAGTCCTGAAGTCTGGAAATATAAAGCCCGTAGATAATTTTGTTTAAAAACAAGGGCCAGGTTTGTATTAGATTATCGAAAATTCCCTGAATAGGCCTGGGTTCTCCTCCGGAAGTCTGTAGTACACCAAAATTGATATTTCGGAAACCAGCAAAGAGATAGTCCAGAATAGAAACCAGAATCATGATTTGCTGCATTGGATCTCTTTTAGAAATCAGCTCAAAACCAGGCGGGTATTTAAAAAGAGGCTGAAAGTAGGAGAATAAATCAGGAAATTCAGCAAGCTTTTCCCAGCCGGCCCCGGGAAAAAGTAATTCAAGAAACATCATTCCCCTTCTTGCTCTTTCCGGAATAGCTGCCTTTTCATCTCCCTCTTTTTCAGAGCTCTCTTTTTCAGACCCGTTTGTATCAGGCCTCTCTTTATCAGCTTTATCAGCTTTATCAAGCCCAGCTTTTAATTTGCGGGGTGACAGATTTCTTTTTCCCACTTCCGGTTTAAGGATATCCTCTTCAGAGAGGTTCAAGAATGAAATGATTCCCTTAAAATTATTAGCAAAGAAATCCTCAAAAGCAATAAATCTGTTACTGCTGAATCTAAGCAAAATAGGATAAAAAATTCTTTTTACCTCTATTGAAACTACTGAGAGCTTTTTACGGGCGGTTGAAAAAGAGTTCCTTATTATGATCTCTTTAACAGCTCCCTGCTCCTGAGCGAATACCATATTGACATCATAAGCGCGTTTAATAGCGGGTAGAATATGAGTTTGAGAATTGAGATTCATAAGGACAACTAAAGGCCGGCATACCATTAAGCAAAGCTTCTTAAGCATTGCTATTTCAATTTTTTTACCACTTTCTTGCAGTTTGCTTATTTCCCTGCGAATACCGGTTAAATCCCAGTCTTTTAGGGTTGTAAGAATGTTATCGTAAAAGCTGTTTCGGGCAATCTCCTGTATTACTATTCTATTAGGACTACTGAGTAGAGAACGAACTGCCAGGACCAATTCCTCAATGGATTTAACCAAGAGTATATCCGCATTCTCTATAAATAAGGGATTAATATAATCCGGTCTCTTTATCAGGAATGAGAAAATAGAAAGAGCAGCTTGAGACAGGGTTTTGAGTTTAGCCGGATGACGTTGACACATGAAGTTATATTTTAGACGGTCAAAGTACTTGAATTGTTCTATATGGGTCTGTTTTATATGGGTCTGTTCTATAGAGGTCTGTTCAGAGGCATATTTTTTATTTTTAAGTCTTTCAGATTTCTTAGCTGCGTCCGTGCTTGCTGGTCTTCTCTGTTCCCTGTTTTTGCTGCTAACAATGTGATCACTGCTGCGTTTTGCCAGGTTTTTAATGCGTTTGTATTTTTTTTCAATCTTTTCGTCGGTTCTTTCTCTGCCTATCTCGCCGCCAAGTATTTTAGTCATTTTTCCGGCTTCATCACGGGTAAGGGCGCCCAGCCTTTTGCGGATATTCTTTAGCTCGCCAGGTTCATACCTTGCTGGTGTTTCTTTTGCCATAACTACCTTAAACAGCCGGCTCTATTTACCGCTTTTGTTTCTCTAAAGAAAACAAGATGCATATAGAGTCTATTGTATAAACCTTCTTAATTATGGGCAAGGCGTGGGTTTCTGCCATATTGAATTCCCGCCCGTTTCTGCCCCTGGCGGAAATTCAGTCTGATGTTACCGCAGCTTGAACGGAATCATCCGTTCAGCCACAGCCGGTTGGCTGTGCTTCCGACCCGAATAATCATTCTTAATCAACAACCCTACCAGCTTTTTGCCATCAACTATGGGCCACCAGACCCATAATACCAACCAACAGAACTGAACTGATAATATTGTTCCCATCGCAGATTAGATCCGCAACCGAAGTTCTTAAAGCAAAAGCACAACACAATATATATTCGGGCGCTGGACTTGATTACTTTTTGCTATAATAACAATATTTTGTGCTATCATAGCATACCATAGAAAAAGATGAATCCCTGATACGCCCCAGGATTATTTATGATATCAGAGACGGTCTGGAACTGCAGATCGCAGCCACTATCTTTATTGGGGGGATAAGAATCCAACAGCAAGGCGATCAGGTATTTATAATCTCTTTTCCTGTTTTTATGATTTCGGAGAGGATACTTCCCTTTTCAGGTTTTAGAAATTCATCAAGAAAAACACATTTAAGTTCGAAATTTACATCAATTTGATGCGCCAGATATGACAGCTTTGAAGCTATTTCTATTCTGTTAAGGTGATCAGCCATTTCTAAAACAACTGCAACATCAATATCGCTTTCAGTAGTGGCTTCATTTTTGGCATAGGAGCCAAATAAAAGTATTTTTTAACCGGGAATTGGTTTTTTATTTTTCCATGAAGTTGTTGAATTTTATTTACAATCATCAACATATAACATTAGCCGGAGATGGATGCCCAACAGGGTAACTTCAATCCAGGGGCAGGTCTTTCTTATACTCGGCTAGATCATGGATGCCTGCCTCCAGCTTGCCTGCTTCGCTCATCCGTTCCATGAGCACTTCGCCGTTGAACGCCACCTCATGCAGGGATGCTAAATCCCTGTAGCCCAAGGATTGAAAACATTTCCTGTCATAGCGTTTGGAGCTGTCAACACATAAAAAGTCGACGCCCGCTTTGATCAGCTCTGCGGCTCTTTCCCTGGTCTCCCCCAGCTCCGTTTTTACCGCGGCGCCCACTAAATCTCCATCAGTTCGATGTAGCTATAACCTTCTTGTGCCGGCTTAATGTATCTCCGGAGCCACTCACTGAAAAGAGCATTTTAGGATTTACTCTCCTTTTCAGCCTGTTCGCGTGCCCGACGGATCAAACCTTCTTCTGCATTCAACAGGTAATAATTCAAGGAATTAGCTGCAATTGCCACTTGGCCAGGTAAAAAGGATCCTGCATGAGAGGGCTTCTCAATTGTCCAGCAGGTGTACCTTGATCCCGGGGAAGAGCCTTCTTGCCTGAGCCATAAGCTCCTCTTCCTTGCTGAATATGATAACCTGCCAGCCATTTTGCTCAATAAATTTCTTAATCAGCCTCAAAGCCCTCTCCATACGCACCCAGTCCAGAGCCTGGAAGGGCTCATCAATAAGCAGAATCCCTCCCCGCCCCCAGCACCTGGCGGCCAGAGACAGCCTGGCGGCCAGTAAAAATGAATCTTTAGTACCTGCCGAGAGATGCTCCAGCGACCGCTTTCCACCTCCGCCATCCACAACCGTCACAGCGCTTTCGTTAAACTCAAGGATCTCAACTTCAGTCCTGCCGGGCAATATCTCTTTAAGCAGGCCGG
The DNA here is from genome assembly GCA_011049745.1 of Spirochaetales bacterium. Taxonomy (GTDB): domain Bacteria; phylum Spirochaetota; class Spirochaetia; order SZUA-6; family DRHE01; genus DRHE01. The sequence goes on from DRHE01000123.1 coordinate 3,452, forward strand.
TAATATCGCCGCTCAACTCCCGGAAGTTCCGGCCGGAGTCCCGGGCAATTTCAGAAAATATATTTCCAGCCATTTCGGCGGCCTCCCGATCAAGCTCAATCTGCTGCTGCTCCTCCAGGTTTTCCCTTAACAGAAGCTCTTTAGCTGCAATTTCCGGAGGCAGGCTGCCGAAAGAAGCGCTGATCCCGCCCATCTCTTCAGCAACTGCGGCTTTCAAGTCACTGTATTTCCTATTCAGCTCCTCCAGTTCAGCCTGCTTTGTCTCCAGTTCTATTTGCAGCCCTCTTACATCAGCTTCCCTTTTACCGGAATTCGCCACACCCTGTTCATCGAGTACATTCAACCGGCGCTCCACCTCTAAAGCGAGCAGGCGCAGATCATTAAGCCCCCTCCGCTTCAACTCCTGCCGAAGCTCAATCTGTAATCTTTCCTGCTTAGAGGAGAGCTCTTCCCGCTCAAATATCAATTTCAGATATTCATCGCGGTTCTGCACCCGCCCTTCTTTCAGC
>DRHE01000124.1 GCA_011049745.1 Spirochaetales bacterium
ACTTTCTGAGTAGTATAGATCAGGTCGAATGCATTGAAGTTACCGACAAAGGTCAGGACAGTGACGATACCGGCAATAGGAAGGATCAATGGGAACTTGACCTGCCAGAACACAGTCCAGCCGCTGGCCCCGTCAACATGGGCTGCCTCGATGAGCTCGTCAGGAATTCCAATGAGCGCGGTATAAAACAGCATGAGGGGAATGCCTATAAACTGCCAGACGGATATAAAGGAGAGAGTAATGAGGGCTGTCTCTTCAAGACCCAGCCACGGCCTGAACATACTTGCCAGTCCCATGAATTTCAATATTCCCTCTGTCACTCCCCAGAGAGGGCTCAGGATAAGCTGCCAGATGAATCCTACAATCACAACAGAGAGGGTGGTGGGTAGAAAGAGTACAGTGCGGAAAATTCCTTTACCCTTGAGTCCTTTGGAACAGAGGATAGATGCCAGAAGAAGGCCTATAGGGTTCTGTACCAGAGTATGTATAATAAAAAAGATGATATTGTTCTTGAGCGCGCCCCAAAATCGAGGTGCCCATATATCGTCGGCAAAAAGGGTCCTGAAATTGTTGAAACCGCTGAAAATCTCGACCCCTGTCTTAGTCTGGGTGAAAAAACTCAGACGAAGTGAATTAAAAAGGGGAAAGATCATGAACATTGTATAGATGATGGTTGCCGGCGCAAGAAACACCAGGATGTAAGTGCGAAAAGACCTCACGCCGGCCATTCTGCTATTGAATTTACGCATTCTCATCCCCGCTATAGATCACAGGAACTGCTGGAAACCAACAGTTCCTGTTTCTGAAACTTAATGTTATTACGACAAACGGTATTAACACCGGCATCCGGACTCTATAGGCAAGAGCAAAGTCATTCTACCATTCCTTATTTCATCATCGGTTTATACCATTTTTCAAGACCTTTTTGAACCTGCTGTGCAGCTTCCTGGGGGGTGATATTGCCTTTGATTACCTGAGCGCTCACACTCCACAGCTCGTTTTCCATATTCGGCTCCCCCCGTGAGAGGATTTGGTAGGAGTTGCGGATAGTAAGACCGCAGGTTTTTCTCCAGCTTATGAATTCTTTTGCCAGGGGATCTTCAAGATCTATCTGATGTTCTGAGAGACTGAAGAATCCGGGTAGAGAGTTCGAGTAGAGTTCAGCGAATTCTTTGGTAGTCATCCATTCAAGGAAAAGACTGGATTCTTTAGGATGTTCGGCTGCGGCGTTCATGCCAAGGGCAATGTCAGTGTGGTCACTTATGTAGGTCCTGGTGGCCCCTTCGGGCAGCGGCGGGGTGAATGCTCCCATATTAAAATTCGCTTGTTCGTTAAAAATAGAGATCTCCCATGAGCCCGCGGGATAAATAGCCGCCCTGCCGAGGGTGAAAAGGTTCTGAGAATCGGGGTACGTCTGGGCCTCAAACCCTTTGGATAGGTAGGGTCGCCACTTTGCCAATGATTCCCAGACTTTTACGTACTGAGGATCGGTGATCTTCTCTTTCCCTTTTATTAAAGCGAGCCGTCCTTCCTCTCCCTTCCAGAAGTTTGGTCCGATGTTCTGAAATCCCATGGTAGCAGCTTCCCACTGGTCCGCTGTTCCCATAGCAAGGGGAACGTATTTTCCATCTTTTTTAATAGCTTCAAGAACTTTGAAAAACTCTTTTTCGGTTTTAGGTATGGAAAGTCCCAATTCATTAAAAATATCTGCATTGTAGATAAAACCGTGTATTACAGATGCCATGGGCACGGCGAATACATCGGACCCGTCATCTGTTATCCACGCGCTTTTTGCGACATCGCTGAAATTGTCCATGCCGTTGAGGTCATTAAGGGACGCGAAGAACCCTTTCTGAAAGAGCATCAGGGATGCGTCGAAGGGGCGGGCCGTAATCAGGTCGCCTGCGGTTCCGCCGTCCAACTTGGCATTCAGAGCGGAATTGTATTCCGCAGGAGCCGTCGGTGAAAAGACAACCTCGATCTCAGGATGATGTTTGTTGAAAGCGGGAATAATCTTGTCCCCCCAGATAGACAGGTCATCGTTTCTCCAGCTTTCGATTACCAGGGTAACCTTTTCGGCTACTGCTCCTTCCTGACGTCCTGCTGCAAACAGGCTCAGGGGAGTCAGCATCAGTACCATTAGAAACCATGCAAGTAGCATTCTTCTTTTCATTACTTTTCCTCCATTATTATAATTTTCACCCGTTATAATTCGGGCATGAGAGACATAATTAAAGGGATATCTGTAAACTTGAGTATCCTTTTAACGAAGTTTAATTAAAATTATGGAGTATGCTTTATACGGTGTCAAGCTTTTTTCTTTAAAGCCATTTGCGGTGTAGAGGGAGTTTTAGAATATCCGGATGTCGTTCTTCCATTTCATCCAGCGGGTCATGAGCTTTCGGCATTTCTACTTCTGAAGCTTTTGCGCTATTACCTTTAAAAATTTGCGTGTTCAGCGCAAAAAATAATCAAGTCCAGCGCCCGAATATATTGTGTTGTACTTTTGCTTTAAGAACTTCGGTTGCGGATGTAATCTGCGCTGGACATAAGTAGTGAAAAATTGCATTTTTTATTTGCGGAAAGCAGGTAATAGAGATATGATTACTATCATAAGAAGCTAATTACTCTAATGATTTTGCATCCTTTTAAAGTAGTTTTTACTTTGAATTCCACCACACGCTGTTGTGTTCGCACCGGAGGCAGAATATGAAGAATCGAATAAGCATTCTGATTGTACTCTTCATGATGGTTGGCTTTATCGCACCCGGCCAGGATATCGGGCTCCTGTCATTTACCCTCACACCAGGCGGTGCTTTCCCAATAGGAGTAAGTACATCCTATTTCAAGCTGGGAGGCGGGGCCGGTCTTTCAGCCGGATTAGACCTTGCTTCCTTTCCCTGCTTTTTTTCAAGGCGGATTTAGGGTACAACTATCTGCTCATAGAGACAGAATATGGTGTTTCTCTAATTTCTGCCGGCATCGGCGCCGGACGGAATTTCAAATTAATCGATAAATTAAGCATATCGCCCTATGCAGGTGGCGGCTACTACCATGGCACTGTAACTGATGGAAGCGGCGGAAGTTGATCTCTACGCCCTGTTTACAGACGATGTGCTCTCAATATAACCGAAGGCACAAAGGTATCGGCCAAGATAGTGCTTGAGTACAAGCTGAAAGGTAAAAGCTATGCCAACGAATACATAGAGACCCTGCGCATGTACGACAGGAACTCCCCTGCCTGGGATGATGACCGGAAAGCTGTAGCCTTTGTAACGGCAAAGGATCCGATGGTATTGGAGTTCGCAAAGAATGTGGCGGGTTGGACAAAAGGCAAATCCGGCAGGGCGGTGAATGCTAACTTGAGTATGGCAATGGCCCTGCATGAGGCCTTGAGGCTCTATGGAATGACCTATGTTATAGACCCCACAACCCCCTTTGCCGAGTTTTCCAAAGACAAGCTGGCAGTTGATTTCCTGCAGTTCCCCAGGCAGACACTTTAAAATACTGCCGGAGACTGCGATGATCTTTCGATACTCTACAATGCGCTCCTTGAGTCGGTGGGCATTGAGACTGCCTTTATTACGGTTCCCGGTCATATCTTTATAGCCTTTTCTCTTGATATGGTGCCTGATGCGGCAAGGCGGAGTTTCCTGCGTGCGGATGAGCTTATATTCAGGAATGATAAAACCTGGCTGCCTGTAGAAATCACTAAGATCCAGAGTAATTTCTTAGATGCCTGGCAGGCCGGGGCCAAGCAGTGGCGGGAGAATGAGGCCAGGGAGCAGGCAGGATTTTACCCCGTGCATTCGGCAGGCTCGAATATGAACCTGTGGGCCTTCCCGGCAGCCAGGGCCGCAGAGATCAGCGCTATAAAGGAGGTCGTGGTATGGGAAGAGGAATAAGCGGAGGTAAGAAGAATCATTTTAGAGCGTCTGTAGTTGCCGGAATTGTAATTTTACTTGTATTTGCGGTCGGATGTTCAGGTGATCTTCTGGGCTATATAAAGGATATGATAGCCCAGGCTGAAGAATATATAGGGATAGATTTTCCTAAAACGGGACAGACCACGTGCTATGATAGTGACGGCAACGTTATACTATGCAGCGGCACCGGACAGGATGGGAATCTACAGATGGGGGTTGCCTGGCTCAGCCCGCGATTTACGGACAATGGCAATGGTACAATTTGCGATAAGCTTACCGGGCTCATGTGGTACCAGAATGGGTATCGAGCGGGCGCAGACAGGAAATGGGCGCAGGCATTGAGTGATTGCAACGGTCTTTCCCTGGGCGGCCACAGCAACTGGCGTCTGCTCAATGTGAATGAGCTGGAAAGCCTTATAAATGTAGGTGAGGTGGACCCTATAGCCTGGCTTAACCAGCAGGGTTTCAGTAATGTCCAGGCCGACTACTACTGGTCGTCTACGACTAGTGCGCCAAATATTGCTAGTGCGTGGAGCGTCGACATGCCGTATGGCTACGTGGACTACGGAAGTAAGACGGATAACGACGGCTATGTGCTGGCTGTGCGGTCCGGGCAGTAGGTCATTTGATTATTCGGTCATTTTCGGGAGATCCCGAGCGAGCTTCTCAAGCGGCACCGGACAATACAAACCCTATATAAGCTCTTCTGGTGTGCATATTGCAGTAGTTTTAATATTTCGTTTGGGGGATGATTTTAAAACCCGCAAGCTCAAAATGCTTATCAAAAGAAAATACCCGCTTGATTCGATTCTTGGACGTCGAGCAGGGTATAAATTTGCGGCACAAAGAGCCCGCAATATTCTTTTATCTGATACAATAACAATACTGCGGCCAGTGCAAGAGGATGAACTCAAG
>DRHE01000125.1 GCA_011049745.1 Spirochaetales bacterium
CTTGAAGAGAAAAAATCCGTGCCGGTTTCAGATAAAAAAGAGAAGTCAAAAACTAAGCATTGATACTTTCTAAAAGGTAAATACATCTGCTGAATTAACTGCAATCTCCAACAACTCCTCTATCTCCAAAGAGCGGAATGAATCCTGCATGCGTTTAAGATTGGGCCGGATCAAGGGGTGTTTAGGGGTAAAAAGGGTACAGCAATCCTCAAAGGGTTGAATAGAGGTTTCAAAGGTATTGATCCTGCGGGCGATTTCTATAATTTCCTCCTTATCCAGGCCAATAAGGGGACGGAACACGGGTAGTGATAGTTGATTACCGGTAAAGCGCAGGCTCTCCGCGGTCTGGCTGGCCACCTGTCCCAGGCTTTCACCGGTTACCAGGGAGTTGCAGTTCCGTCGGCCTGCCAGTTTTTCCGCCATTTTCATCATGGCGGCGCGCATGAGCAGGGTCATTTCCGCGGCCGGGGCCCGCTCCTTAATTCTTACCTGTGCCTCGCTGAAGGGAACAGTGTAGAGGCTTATACTTAAGAGATAGCAGGAAAGTATCTCAGCCAGCTCTTTGACTTTGGAGAGGGCTTTTTCTGAAGTAAAAGGCGGGGTATGGAAGTAGACCGCATCAATTTTCAGACCGCGCTTTCCCATAAGGTAGGCGGCCACCGGTGAATCGATGCCGCCGGATAAGAGCACCATACTCCTGCCGCTGGAGCCCAGGGGCAGGCCGCCCGGGCCCTTTATTTCCGGACCATATAGGTAAACAGAATCCCTGACCTCGATGTTAAGGATCCAGTCAGGATTATTCAGATCCACCTTCAACCCGGGGATAGATTTCAGTAAAAGGTCTCCCAGTCTGCAGGCAATTTCATAGGAGTTCAGGGGAAAGCTCTTATCCGCGCGGCGGGCCGCAACCTTAAAACGGCTGCCCCTTTGCCCTTTAAAGAGCTCTCCGGCAAGAATAAGAGCGGATTCCTCGATTTTGCCCATTTCCTTGGGCGCTTGCAGGGCTCTGCTGAAAGAGACAATACCAAAGGTGTTTTTTAAGGCGGTAGAGACCCGGTCAAAGTATTTATCGAGGGTTTCTACATATAGACGGCCAAACTTTCTGATAATTTTGGAATCAGTGCCTTTTAATTGAGTACCGATATTCTCACAGAGCTTTTTTTCAAAGGCGGGTCTGTTTTTCCCCTTTAAGGCCAGTTCGCCATATTTAATAAGCAACAATATTTCCAAGTTTTCATCTCCGGGCAATCTTAAGCAAAAGCGGCAACTCTTTTTTTAAAGCCCTCAGCAGAGCCTCCAGCTCCGCCGGTACTGTATCCCGGCCCAGTGAAATACGCATAGCGGCTAAAGCCCTTTCCTTCGGCACAGCCATGTTTTCTGCAATCCTGAAGCGCCTCTTCTTCTTTGAGGAGCACGCGGAGCCGGTGGAGATCATAATCCCCTTATCCTCCAGCACCCGTACCAGCACCTCCCCGGGTATGGGCGGAACTGCGAGGTTGAGGATATAGGGAGAGAAGAGCGCAGGGTCCACGGTAATTCGGCTTTCAGGAATTATGCAGGCGGCATTCATATCTGCCAATTCCCCTAACAGGAAATCCATCATCTTCCTGGTTCTGTTATACTCCAATTCCAGTTTTTCTTTGCTTTTTTCAGCGGCCAGGGCCATGCCGCAGATGCCGGGCAGATTTTCGGTTCCGGGCCGCAAACCTCTTTCCTGGCCGCCGCCGCAGTAGAGAAAATCAGAGTAACTCCCTTTGCGTATAAAGAGCGCGCCCACTCCTCTGGGTCCGCCAATTTTGTGAGCGCTGAAGGAAGCGCTGTCAACATTCAGTTCCCGGAGATCCAGGGGTATCTTGCCCAGGGCCTGTACCGCGTCGGTATGAAGCAGCACCTTCCTGCCGGTAATGCGGGAGAAGGAGTTTATTGCCGCCGCGGTTTCAGCTACCTGTTGTATGGCCCCGGTTTCATTGTTTACCAGCATCAGGGCCACTAAAGCGGTATGGTTATCAAGCCTGGAGGCTATATGTGAAGGATCAATAAAGCCGGAAGCGGCTGCAGGCACATAATCTACTTTGTATCCCAACTGTTTAAGTATCCTCGCCGGTTCGAAGAGAGAGGAATGCTCGATGCCGCTGATGATTATCTTTTTCCCCCGGCTTTTTTTTAAGAGTGAAAAAAGCACCATATTGTTAGCCTCTGTGCCGCCGGAAGTAAAAATGATCTCCTCGGAGCGGCAGCCCAGAACTGCAGCCAGCCCTTCTCTGGCTTGTATCAGCTGCTTTTCAGCATCGCGTCCGGCTTTATGGATTGAGGAAGGATTACCGTAGCAATCCATAGAGATCTTTTTCACCGCTTCCAGAACCCCTGGGTCAGGCGGTGCAGTAGAAGCCCAGTCAAGATAAATGAAGCTCATTGCTAAAAAATATAGACACAAAAGTATAGTTTGGGCAAGTAGAGGGCGGATTGCTTGCCAAAAAAGAATAATCAATATATTCTATATATTGATTATGATTCAAATTATTGAACTGGCCTCTATGCTGAAAGTCTGCGGGCATCCTCTGCGCCTGCAGATTCTCTGCGCTATTGTACGGAATGAGGAGAGCTGCGTCTCTGAACTCTGGAAGTGCCTGGGTCAGCCTCAACC
>DRHE01000126.1 GCA_011049745.1 Spirochaetales bacterium
AATTTCAGTTAGATGAGTAGCCACTATTGAAGGAGGATCAACTACCGTATAGCCAAGCTGCTCGGCTTTCTCCCGGTTCTCCTCAGTGATCCAGGTAGCGGGCAGACCAAAAGCGGGGTCCCGGGTGGACTCTCCGGGTATCTCCTCTTTAATGCCCCCCGGGTTTATGGCCAGGTAATAGCTCATCTTTACCCGGCCCCGCCCTACTTCGACCCCCCTGATCTTGAAACAATACTCGGAGGGATCAAGACGCATATTGTCGATTATTCTTATTCTGGGCACTACCAGTCCCAGATCCAATGCCGCTTCCCGGCGAATGCGGGTTATGCGGTCCAGAAGTTCAGCCCCATGGTCCTTGTCAACCAGTGGTATCAGCCCGTAACCCAACTCTAAAGAGAGCGGGTCCAGGGGAACAACCGGGGACATTTCCACGGCAGGACCCTTTTCCCTTTCCGAAACCTCCCTCAGCTTTTCCTCTTCTTCTGCAGCGCTCTTTTTTCGGCGCAGACTTAAGGACAGCCCGCCAAGCATCGCGGAGAAGGGAAAGAGGATATACCAGGGAAAGCCCGGAAGAATGGCCAGCACGGCTAAGAAACCGGCAGCTATAATATAGGGACGGGGTTGATTGGAAAACTGCCGGGAAACATCCAGACCGAAAGAAGCATCTGAAATAGCCCTGGTCACGATAATACCCGTTGATGTAGAGATTAAGAGCGCCGGAAGCTGGGTAACCAGTCCATCGCCGATTGTAAGAGAAATATAGGTATCAAAAGCCACCTGCCATGATTCACCATGAATAGTCATGCCCACAATAATTCCGCCGACAATATTGATCACCGTGATCAATATACCGACTTTCACATTACCCTGGACAAACTTTGAAGCTCCATCCATGGCTCCATAGAAATCAGTTTCCCGCTGAAGATTATTCTTCTTGGTAGTGGCTTCTTCTTCATTGATCAGTCCCGAATTGTATTCAGCCTCTATTGCCATCTGTTTTCCCGGGAGTGAGTCCAGGGTAAAACGTGCCGCTACCTCGGCTACCCTGGTCGCTCCCTTGGTGATGACGATAAACTGAACAGCAATAATTATGAAAAATATAATAAAACCGATAACATAGCCTTCCAGGCCCCTGGCCCCTACCACAAAGGTGGCAAAAGCCCTGATGATCCTGCCTTTGAATTCGCTGCCCTGGGAAAGGATTAAACGTGTGGAAGATACATTCAGGGCCAGACCGAAGACTGTAACAATTAAAAGCAGGGTGGGAAATACTGAGAACTCCAGAGCATTACGGGTATAGAGCACAATCAGGATTATCAATAAGCTCAAAATCAGATTGGCAGTCATCAGCGCATCTAAAACAAAGGCCGGCAGGGGAATGATCATCATCATAACTACAGCGATAACCCCTATAGCTACCAAAAGATCACTCAGCGTACTCTTAGAGGCCTTTGTTAATCTACCGGCATCAGCCATTAATAACTCCTTCTTTATGCAGATTTATCATTAAGACGGTAAACCTCACTCAGTATGGCAGCCATAACCTCGTAATATTGCGCCGGAATTGCATCGCCTACCTCTACCTCCTGATAAAGAGCGCGGGCCAGAGGTTTATTCTCCACCAGGGGTATGTCATTTTCTAAAGCGATCTCTCTTATACGCTGGGCATTCCGGTCTTCCCCCTTGGCCAGCACAGTCGGCGCTTCCATTACCAGGCTTTCATATTTTACGGCAATCGCGTAATGGGTAGGGTTGGTAATAACCACATCCGCCTGGGGAACGGTTTTCAACATTGTGCGCTGCAGCATCTCCCGCATCCGCTCCCGCAGCCTGCTCTTTACCAGGGGGTCGCCCTCGTACATTTTACGCTCCTCTTTAATCTCCTGTCTGGACATTTTCAATGATTCCAGGTGCTGCTTTCTCTGAAAATAATAATCAGGAATAGAAAGCAGGAGCAGGGCCAGGGCCGCTTCAACCATGATTGTGAAGGCAATTCGCGCGATAAAACTGAAGCTGAAAAGGAATGGCGAGTCCATAAGGTTAACCAGCCTGGGAAGCTGTGCCCGAATATTAAAAAAAGAGATCAACCCGATCAACACAACTTTGAAAATTGATTTGCCTAAGTTGAACGCGGCCTCGCCTGAGAATAGAGCCTTCTTAAAGAACCTGCCGAAACGCGGCAGAATTTTACTGAAATCCGGCATAATCGGCTTTACTGAAAAGAGGAACCCCACCTGAAAAATATTTCCCGCCAGGGCTGCTATAAAAGCAACAAGCATTACCGGCAGTACCAGGCGTATAAAATAATTCAGAAAGGCGGACTGTAATACCATATCCCGGGATATATCAATCTCGGCAGAGTGCCCCAGGAAAAAGCGGAGCATATCCAGGGCATTTTTAAGAATATAGGATCCGAGCAGACCGATAACCGCAATACCGAAGAGCAGTACCAGGGCGGAAGTGAACTCAGATGATTTAGCCACTTTGCCGTCTTCCCTGGCTTTCTTTAGCTTATGCTCGGTAGGCTCCTCGGTACGGCCTTCATCCTCAGCCGCAAACCACTGCAGGTGTATTTGATACTTCTCTTCCATCTATTTCCCCACTCCGGAGTAGAGATATATCTTCTCTAAAGTGCTGAAACTGCCGTCAATAATCCTGGCAAAAGCTGCGATCAGAAAGGGCATGGCTACAATAAGTACAATGTAGGCAGTGGCGATAGCTATCGGAAAACCTATCATCAATAAATTCATCTGCGGCGCCGCTTTGGCAAGCAGACCCATAGTGACTGATACTAACAGCAGTGTTCCCAGTATGGGAAATGCAATTACCAGGGCATGCTCAAACAACTGACCGAGACTGGTAATAATAACCTCAAATAGCTGCTCCCGTTTCAGTACCAGGTCTACAGCCTTAAAGGCCTGAAAGGATCTTAATACTCCTGAGATCATAAACTTATGAAAACCGTTAATTGTCAGAAAAACGAACATGGCTATTATATTAAGGAACTGTCCCATAAGCGGGATCTGGATCTGGGCCAGGGGATCAAATACCTGCGAAGCTCCCAGCCCCATTTGCAGAGAGAAAAACTGTCCGGCAACCTGAAAAGCAGCGAAAATAATCACCAGGTAAAAGCCAATTAAAACCCCGATCAGTGCTTCGCCTACTACCAACAGAAAGTATTCTACGAAACTCTCAGGAATATAGTAGCCTGCATCCCTGATCCATGGGAATATTGCCAGAGCTATAAAAAAGGAAAAACCGATCCTGGCCATGGGCGGTATGGCTGATGATGAAAAAAGGGGCGCTACCTGGAGCATTGCCCCCACCCGGAAGAGGACCAGCAAGAAAAGCTGAAAATCGGCTACAGAAAATTCCGGCACAATACCCCCTAGCCGCTCATATCCCCTATCAGGGCCATGAGCCGTAAAGTAAATTGAACCATGGAGTTGAGGATCCAGGGGCCAAAAACCATCAGCGCGCCAAGTATTGCGACAATCTTGGGCACAAAGGTAAGAGTCTGTTCCTGTATGGAAGTAGTTGCCTGAAATATGGAAACAATCAGGCCTACCACCATACCTATCAACAGCATAGGCGCAGCCATCATTAATACCTGTAATACGGCGCTGCGCATCAGGGATACGGTAAATCCAATACTCATTTTCCCCCTCCATACTTAAATTATCGGAAACTCTTGACGATCTCCATGGTCAACAGACTCCAGCCATCCACCAGGACAAAGAGTATCAGCTTGAAGGGCAGAGAGATCATTACCGGCGGCAGCATTATCATACCCATAGACATCAGAGTGGAAGCAACTACCATGTCAATAATGATAAAA
>DRHE01000127.1 GCA_011049745.1 Spirochaetales bacterium
GACAGAGCTTCAATAGAATTAAAATTGACCTTAGCCTCGATGCGGATGTCAACTTTATCTTCTTTCCTGCTGTAGCTCACTAACTCCAGCCCATCTGTATTGTTTACAGTTCTTTCAAATTCTTTCCTGGAAAGGGGCAGCGGCACTACATTCCCCTTTGTCTCTGCACTTTCCAGGTTGGCAATCAACCGTGATACGCGATATTTCAATGTTAGCTGACCCGAACCATCATTATTTATTCTGATTCTGCTTTCGATCCCTATACATGATGATAGTAGAAATACAACAAGTAACGTAATGACTGCAGCTTTTAAGCGACTATTTTTTTTCATTGCTACCACTTTAAGATTCATTATAGAGTCATAACAGGGTAAATGCCACAATTAATTAGGCAAAATCGCCATACTTAAGATACCCCCGATCATGGCAAAGAGGGCAAAACTCTCTACAATACCCACTGCCATAAAACACTTTCCGAAAACCGAGGGCTTCTTGGTGGTAGCCAGAATTCCGGATGAGCAGGTTTTTCCCTGAAAGATGGCGCTCATCATGATCCCGAAACCGCAGAAAAGGCCGATAGCAAAAATGGCCAGCGAGCTGTGAGGCGATTTCTGTAATTCGCCATTTAAGAGAATCATCAAAACAAAACCATAGATAGTCTGTGATGAAGGCGCAGCAGACATGCCGAGGAATTTTCCATGCCCCTCATCTGTTTTGGTCATAGCGCCGTGAGATGTCATTCCCGCAATTCCACAACCCACTGCGCTCCCTGCGGCACTCAAGCCTATTGCCAGTGCCGGGCCTAAAGATCCAATATCAAAAGCCATAAATCCTCCCTTAATTCATTTCCTGTATTAATAATCTAAACGGTTTAAAAGCCTTTCCGTCTCCATCAAAACTCCAGCGGTACCATTCCAGGAAGTTGAGGCGAAGCCCGTGAATAACACCGCTCATTATGCATAGAGCCAGATTGACTGTATGTCCCAAAAGAAAAATTATAACCGCGAAAACCATACCTGCTATACCGCTCTTCCAGACATCCAGGGCCAGCCCATTGAAGGTCTGGGCCAGCAGCGATCCTGCTAACCCAAGGGCGAATAAGCGCAGGTAGGATAGCACATCAGAAAAAAATTGAACCATACTGTAAAGACCGCCCACCCCGCCGGCAATAAGTTTAAGCGGCTGAAAAGTCCCGGCACTGGTAAGAAAAACAACTGCCAGGGCGCCTGTAAAAAAATAGAGGAAATTTCCGCTTAGAGCATAATAAGTCTCTCCCGACAGCTTGTAATATGCACACCAGATGTAATAAGTCCAGATAACTACTATCCAGGCCAGCTGGGAAAAAGGACTGATATAATTCTTGAAAACCTTTACAATTCTGAAGCACTTTAGCAGCAGGGAAATACTTACATGAAGCAGGCCGATAATAATCGAAACATTCATCATTAAACCGATTTCATTACCATCGAAGAGTCGTCTGCTTACCAGCCAGCCAAAGAATCTATTATTCTCACTTAGACCGAAAAATGCCCCGGAAGCTATACCGAAGACCATGATTCCCATACTCAAGATAAGGCACATATTAATGAATCTGCGTATAGCCGCTTTAGCCTTTCTGAATCTAACTTTTAAGAATAAAGAAATAACCAGCAGTATTAAACCGTAACCGCCGTCAGCTATGATCATGGCGAAAAACATTACAAAGGAAAAGAAAACCCAGGAAGATGGGTCCCAATCCCGGTATGAAGGCGTGTCATAAATGTTAACCAGATCGGTGCCCATTGCCGCCGCTCCTCTGTTAACTATCAGCGTAGGCTCTTTTTCACCAGGATCAGGATGTACCACAACTGTTTCAACGAGCTGTTTTTTCATAGATCTTTCCAGTTCTGGATCTGTACCAGAAAGTATAAATCCTGCCTTCTTGAGGGAGTGGTTAGTATTGAGATTAACAGCGACAGCTCCCGGCGTTACTTTGCTACCGTAGCCGTAGAAAAGCTTGAATTATCCGACTGTGAGGAGGTACGTTTTGAAGCTGATCTTGACACTTTGGAGAGAGAGCTGCAGGATAATCTCAACCGGCAGAAAGATATCGAGAAGGAATTAAAATCATTTACCATATACCTAAAAATACTCTTCTCAACCTATCAACGTGAGCTTGATCGACTATCTTTTGAGCAAGCCAGATTACAAGCAGGAGAAGCCCTGGATGGGAAGCTCTTCACCCTGCAAGGCTGGTGTCCGGCGGGTGATTACCAGGAACTGGAAAGATCTATGAAAAAACAGCTCGTTGAAACAGTGGTGGTACATCCTGACCCTGGTGAAAAAGAGCCTACCCTGATAGTTAACAGAGGAGCGGCGGCAATGGGCACCGATCTGGTTAACATTTATGACACGCCTTCATACCGGGATTGGGACCCATCTTCCTGGGTTTTCTTTTCCTTTGTCATGTTCTTCGCCATGATCATAGCTGAGAAGAGTATTTTCAGGTATATGGTAAATGATTTTAATTCCTTCTCGATATCTTTCTGCCGGTTGAGATTATCCCTGTCTCTTATACACATCT
>DRHE01000128.1 GCA_011049745.1 Spirochaetales bacterium
ACCTTATTGGTTTCATCTTTATCTATTTCCAGCAGGGCAAGATGAGCCTTAGAATCCATTACCAGCTCGCTCTCTTTAAAGACCAGCCTTTCTGAAACCCTGCTTTCAGCGATCTCTTTTCCCGTTCTCTTTAGAACGGCCTTTACTCGCAGGTTGAGTTCTCTGGCAGAAAAGGGTTTCAACACATAGTCATCACCGCCCACTTCAAAGCCCGTTATCCGGTCAGACTCAGAGGTTTTTGCTGTAAGGAAGATTATCGGTATATTATAGTCCCGCCTGATACTTCTGGCCAGCTGGAAGCCATTACCATCGGGAAGCATCACATCTAGAATAATCAGATCCGGCTCCCTTACCCTAAGGGCTTCCAGTACCCCCTGGAGCCGTCCGAATTCAACCACCTCATGATCATCCAGCTTGAGATAACCGGTTGCCGCTTCTCTTAAGCCCTCATTATCCTCTACAAAAAAGATCCTGGCCATAATTATGTATCCTGACGCATTAGTTTATATTTATCAATCCTACCCTTCCTCTATTGAGAGCAGGTGTATTATTAATGAAGATTGTGTGAAGAAGTTCTAGCCGAATTGCTTTAATAGGAAATCGAATAGCTCATTCGGGGTGTTGCCCAGCTGTACAGCTTGCTTGGGCAGATCTAAAACTGATTTCAAAGCTTCCGGCAGGTCAGGCTCCATGCCGGTAGCCTCACTGACTGTTTCGGAGAATTTCCCGGCATTAGCTGTGCTCAGCACAATTATCTCCGCTCCTCTGGCAAGCTTCTGCTGCTGTAAGCGCCGTGCAGCCAACCAGCCAACTGCGGTGTGGGGATCAATAAGGAACCCATAATCCCTCGATACCTCCCTGATGGTCTTTAGTGTTTCCGCATCTGTTATCTTTTCTCCGCGCAGCATTCTGCGCATGGCGCTTAAATCCTGATTAAACAGGGTCATCAGCCTTTCAAAATTGCTGGGGTCGCCAACATCCATAGCATTAGAGAGGGTGTGGAAAGAGGGATGGGGATTATAGATACCGCTCTCCAGATATTGGGGAACAACATCATTAATATTGGTTGCCGCAATGAAGCCCCTAACCGGCAGACCCCATTGCTGCGCGTATAGACCGGCAGTAAGGTTGCCGAAGTTACCGCTGGGAACGGAAAACCAGTATTCTCCCGCTTGAGGGTTTTCAAATCTGCTTAATGCATAGAAATAATAAAAAGACTGGGGAATCAGGCGTCCCAGATTTATGGAGTTAGCTGAGGTCAGGTTCAGTCGTTCCTGTAATTCTCTGTCCATGAAAGCCTTTTTAACCAGCCTCTGACAGTCATCAAAGGAACACTCAACCTCCAGGGTGGTAATGTTACCGCCCAGAGTGGTTAACTGCTTTTCCTGAAGCGGGCTGACCCGGCCGGAGGGATAAAGAATTACCACCTCTATGTTGCTGCGTCCCAGAAAGGCGCGGGCAACCGCGCTTCCGGTATCCCCTGAGGTGGCTACCAGTACCAGCGCCTTCCTGCGGCTGCCTTTCAGGAATTCATCCATTGCCGCGGCTAAAAAAAAGGCGCCGAAATCTTTAAAAGCACAGCTGGGACCATGAAAAAGCTCCAGAAGGTGCAGGCCATGCCCCAGGCTCTTTAACTTCGGTTCAAATGAGTAAGCCTTCTCCACTATTCTCCGCACACTCTCTTCACTCAACTCTCCGGAAAAAAGAGTATTACAGAGTCCTAATACTACTTCTTTATAGGAGGTAGCGGGATTAAAAGATTTAAAAATTTCCGTTAAATCCGGCTGCTCACGCGGATAGTAGAGACCGCCGTCAGGGGCCAATCCCCTGAATATGGCTTCTTTAAAAGAAACTGTTTCAGGGTTGGTACTCTGATCCCGGGTGCTGATATACTTCAACACTACTCCTCAATCTTCCACCACTTTCGGGCCTTCTTGGTTAACCTCTGAAACATACAAATCACTCTCTAAAGATACTTCCTTCAAGAAGCTCTGCTGCATGGCCCGGCCTACCTTGCCTGCCTCCTCCAGGGAAGCACAGAGGGCAAAGAGCGAGGGCCCGGAACCGGAAATGGAGCAGCCCAGAGCGCCGTTTTCTAAAGCAGTCTTTTTTACCCCGGGAAAACCAGGTATCAGCAGGGAGCGCAACGGCTCGGCCACCACATCCTGAAGCGAACGCCCCAGCAGCCCTAGATCCTCCTGATAGAGAGCCGCTACCAGGGCGGCCAGGTTGCCCCACTGCCGGACTGCATCTACCAGGCGCAGCTCCTTCTTTAGAATTCGCCTGGCATCTGCAGTGCGCACTTCGGTATGGGGGTGGACAACCGCGGCGGCAAGTCCGGCCGGCACCGGTAATTTTACGATATCCAGTGGTTCGTAGCTGCGGATCAGTACGAAGCCGCCGAATAAAGCCGGTGCCGCATTATCGGCATGGGGCGTGCCGCAGGCAGCCTCTTCCGCATGCAGGGTAAAGGGCAAAAGCTCCTGCCTGGGCAACACTCTGCCGGCAAGCAGGTTAACCCCATATACCGCTGCCACCGCACTGGCCGCTGAACTGCCCAATCCGGAGCTCAAAGGCATGGCTTTTTTTAAAATAATATCCACGCCAAAGGGAAAACCTGCTGCCTTTAAATAGCCGGAAACAGCCACCCCTGCTGTGTTGAGCGCCGCATCAAGAGAAAGTTTACCGCCGTCACCCTCTATGGCCACAATATCAACACTCTTCTTCTCTTTTTTCTTGAGCGTAACAAAATCACCCGGTTTATGCAGGGCAAAACCCAGCACATCAAAACCGGAGGCCACATTGGCCACCGTGGCAGGAGCGTAAACAGTAACTGAAGTCCGCACTCTCTACAAATCTCCCGTTAAAAAAGTATTATGAATAGCCTTGAGAGCTGCAGCCTGATCCCGCTTACCGATAACAAAAGAAATATTACGCTCCGAAGAACCCTGGGCTATTGCCAGAACATTGACTCCGGCCCGGCCCAGGGAGCTGAATACCTTCCCTGATATTCCCGGCGTGCCACGCATATTTTCACCAATCACGGCGGCAACCACTAGATCCTCCACCAGTTCAAACTTCCGAATGCTGCCGTTATTAAGCTCCGGGTCCAGTTCCTCTGTGAGGGCCTTGAGCGTCCTATCCGCCTCGCCCTGGTGGAATACCAGGCAGATACTATGCTCTGATGACGCCTGAGAGATCATTATAATGTTTACCTCTGCCCCGGCCAGGGCTCCAAATATGCGGGCGGCAATACCCGGAATGCCGATCATGCCCCCGCCCTCTATATTTACTAAAGCAGCGCCGGCAAAAGAGGCGATTCCCCTGATGTCATAGGGACACTCTGCAGCCCGGCTGGAGATCAGGGTTCCCCGCTCACCCGGTTTATTTACATTGCAGATCTGTATAGGTATATCTCCCCCCACCACCGGTATCATGGTACGGGGATGGAGAATTTTAGCCCCAAAATAGGAAAGCTCCATGGCTTCCTGGTAATTGAGCTCAGGGATTATGAATGCTTCCTTTACATAAGCAGGATCCGCGCTCATTACCCCATCTTCATCGGTCCAGATCTCTATACTTCCGGCATTAAGAGCCTCTGCCAGTAGAGAGGCGGTATAATCCGC
>DRHE01000129.1 GCA_011049745.1 Spirochaetales bacterium
AGTCATGACTACTGCAAAATCGAACTTTTCAGAATCGATCCGATGAGCTAAACGATCAGAGAAATCTTTTTCATCATCTTGATACAGGAAACGGATAAGAACCTTGCGAGTGCTCGAGTTCCAGCTTACCAGCCGCTGAGCTCCCTTTTCCAGAAGAGCCCGGCCAGGCCATGATTCCGATTCCTGAAGCCCGGCCAGGGCCGCGATTAAGAGTCTTGAATCATCTTCTTGAAGCTCTCCGGCAAGCCTTTTGATCCTGGCATCTAGGGTCTTGCCCGGATCATCCTCTGTTTCAATTTCATAGACAGCCTTCATGGGATCACCCGATTCGGAAGGCTGCTTTCTGAGAAGGCCGCTGGAAGCGGCTATGGGGTCAAGCAGTGTTTCTGATATGAAGAGGGCATTCATCTGAGGGGATTGAAAGTCCAGGCTGCAGGCTGCCAGTTCAGCCAGTTCCGCTGCCCCAGGATTTGAAGCGGTTGGATGTATTTTGTAGAGAACAAGCATACGAACCAGCCTTTTAGCCAGTGAGATGTCCTCACTACTTTCCAATTCCCGGTCAATGACGTCGTCAAGATGGGGAATGATATGGCGGGGATAGATATTGAATGATGAAAATTCAGCCAGGCGTCCGGCAAAATGATCATATATACTGTCCGGAGCTAAAAGCTCTGGCGCGGGGCGGTCGAGAATAGAGGGAATATTCCGCCGGCTGTCTCCTGCAATACGGGAATAGACAAAATCCACTACACCGCGGTGCTGGGAAAAGAGCTCTCCCAAACCGTCAAGCAGTGAGATTGTTGTGGGATGAACCGGGTAAGTCGTTCTGAAATCATCAAGGGAAGAGGAAAAAGTCGGAAATTGCCGCCTATACATCTCATAAATGCGATAGATCTCCTCATCCGCTCCCTGCTTGCGTCGCACAAGCCGCCCGGATATGAGTGAGCGGATGTGCACAGTCGATAGAGTGAGTTTTATGGGGAAGCGGTCCTTTATTTTTCGAAAGATGGCCTGGGAGATATCTCCGGTTCTTTCAATGCTCTCCTGCACAGCACAAATGATCCATAGCGGTTCACTGGATGTCATCTCCCCCAGAAGCTGCAGGGTACGGGCATCTTCGTTTAAGACTTGAGTTGAAGGTTTGGAGCGGAAGAACTCGGAAAGCTCATCTATCAGCAGAACCAGACCGTCAAAACCGGCCGACCTGACCGAGGATATCATTCGGGCGAAGGTTTCATGTCTTTCCTTTGAGGAGATGAGAGATGCCAGGTCAGCTTTTTTGCCGTGTAGGGTAAGTGCCTTTTCCACGGATTCGATTATAATCTGTTCCAGCGGCACAGCAGCTCTATAGTTGATTAAAGATATATCAACCGGCAGGTACCTGGCATTTGATTCACTTAAACGTTTGAGACCGCCGTGACCTTCGGAAAGGATATTCCCACCCTTTTCTGCAGCAAGCCAGGCATAGATAGCAGCCAGAAAATGGGATTTGCCCGAGCCGAAATCACCCTGCAGAAAATATCCCTGTCCGCGATTATTAAGCAGGGCAGCGGCTATGACTGTGCAGTGGGAGGCGACCTCATTGGTAAAGATAAAACTCTCTGCAATCTCTGCGGATTTAAGGCGCCCCTCTTCAAGCTGTATTACCGTTCTTACCGGCGGGATCTCAACAAGATCACCTATCTTTAACATACTCACTGCATCTTCTCCAGCCTGGCGTTAAGCCGCTTAATACGCCCGTAGAGTGATCTCTCTTCAGGGAATAGACCCAGGAGGCGGTTATAGAAGTTGATCGCCCCTTCTGTCTCTCCTATACGACCGCATGCGGCCTCAAAGCTTGAGCGGAGGTATTTATTGCCGGGTTCCGCTCTTAACAGCTCTTCCAGCATGGGAATGGCTTCCCTCTCACGTCCGGTTTTTGCCAGGGTAAAGGCTGTTTTCTGCTGTATCCTCAGATTAGCCCCACCTGCTTCTATCTTTGAATAAGCTTTTATTGCCTCATCCGGCCTGCCCGCTTTCCTGCACAGAGATGCATATATTTCTTTGTATATAGGGGGAAGTGAAGGAATACGGGCCATCTTTCCCATCTTTCCAACCACGCTGTCCAGGCCGTCACGCCGGATCTCAAGTTCCGTAAGCTCCCAGAGGGCATTATAGTTATGGGGTTGAAGCTGCAGCCACTTATTGCACTCTTCAATAGCCTCATCATGACGGCCAAGAGCGGCCAGGGCTTTAACCCGGTAGCGATATTTATCCTGTTCAGCCATCTCCCAGGTAGAGATATTTAAAAGCATCTCCTGCCAATTTTTGAGTTTTGAAAGACATTCTAAAACTCCTCTCTGTGAACGCTGCGAAAGCCGGTCAAATTTAAGGGTATCTTTATAATAATTCAGAGCCTCATCCGGCCTGTCCAGACCAAAAAGCGCATCCGCTGAGGCAATGACCGCATAGGGGTTGGCACCATCCATAGCCAGGGCCTCTTCTGAGACCTTCAGAGCTGATTCATATTCAGAAGACCGTATAAGAGCCACGGCCTGCTGGGTAAGCCAGAAAACATTCTGCCCGGATCCATCAAGCTGCTCACGTTCTGCATAGCGCGCAGCTTCTGAATATTTACCCAGGTTCATAAGCTTCCTGAACTCGCTGTACGCTTGGGACATCTACTGATCTCCACTTAATAAATATTTACCTGTCGGGCAGCTTGCCGCCGGCAGTGGCTGCACAGGCAGACCGGTAACTTGCCGCTCTTTGATAAGTCAATCTTAGTACAGGATAGATGATAATGACAATGGCTTTGCTTAAAAAAGCGACCATGTGTAAAGCACGTCCCGCGTACTCGCTTATCAGCAATACCTGCTTGACAGTGACCACAATAGGTTGTATTTTATTATAAGACCAGACCAGACCAGGGTTTTGTATAGATGATTGTAAATACTATTACCGAAGCAAAAGCTCAATTTTCACTGCTTATTGAAAAAGTCCAACACGGTGAAGAGGTTATAATAAACAAAGCAGGAAAACCGGTAGCAGTGTTGTCAGCCTACAAAGTACATCCAAAGAAACGCAAACCCGGAGCACTCTGGGGTAAAATCAAAATCGCACCGGATTTCGATGAGCTTCCCGACGATATTGCCGAAGCCTTCGGCGCCAGAGTAAAATGAACCTGCTGCTGGATACTCATACTCTACTGTGGTGGCTGGATGACAGTCCTGACCTTTGCATATCGGCTAAAGAAGCCATATCAAGGGGTGATAACCTTGTTTATATCAGTGCAGCTACTATTTGGGAAATTGTTATTAAGCGCGCTTTAGGCAAGCTGAATTTGCCGGATGACTTCCGGGAGACTTTAGAACAGCAACCCTTACGCCACCTTGATATTACTTCCGCTCATGCTTTTCAGGTCGGAAATCTGCCGCTGTTCCACCGGGATCCCTTTGATCGTCTGCTGGTAGCCCAATGTCAAATTGAAGGATTGACTCTGGTAACTCGGGACCCTGAGATCAAACGTTATGATGTAACGACCCTGCAGGCATGAAGTCGCGGCAGGCAGCACCTTTGTTATATCCGCTTAGCAGACTGTTGATCCTGGTAGGGATATCAGCCGGGACCTTCATTTATTTAAGTTTAATTCCCATGCTCTATTAAAGACATCCATATAGATTTCTTTATGTTTTCAATTCAGGTGATTACAGTCCTTTTATTCTAGGCAAAACACCGGAAAAATGGCGAACCGAGGTTCATTGGGAAGTCGATTTCCGATATATGAAGGAATCCTGGGGATATTCACCTCCACCTGATAAAGAGCTTGGTATCGATTTTGAAGCATGTTCTTTTAACGTGATCCGGGATGAACAATACAAGTATATCCATTTTGCTGATCTTCCTCCATTATTTTTTGATCTTAAAAACGATCCTGATGAGTTGCATAATTTGGTGGGGGATCAGGCATACATGGAGCTGATCCTTAAATATGCCCAAAAGATGTTATCCTGGCGTATGGTCAACGACGAACGAACGCTGGTACATATGATGGTCGGACCAGAAGGCGTGACTGAGCGACCAATATCCCAAAAGAACGACAGCCACTTATTCCTGTTTCCGAAGCAGGCATAATAACAAAATATTAAGTTTGGCCATGGTTTAAAGTGTCCTGGATCATCAGCCCAGTAATTCTTTTACCCTCTCTCTAGCACGCTGCAATACGTCTTTACATCCTCTTGATTCCCATCGTTCATACCGGTCTCTTTCAAATAGCGAAGGGTACCAGACATCCGAGAGGAAGCGATTTAATGTTTCTTCTTCTTCCATAAAATGTCCTGCTGGTCCCACTCGTTTTATAGTATCGAGTGCAAGTGTTTCTTCGCTTATCTCAAAACCGGATTTTGTTTTCTTTACAATACCGATAATCTCATCACAAATGGATAGTGCCTCCAGGGAACCTGTAAGACCAGACTCCATATAGCCGACATCATGAATAATATTGACCCCGGCTAAAGCAGAGCAAATAAGAGAATAGGCCCATTCTGCTCCTGCTTGAGCATCAATTACTTTTGAGTCCGTTGCCCCGGCCGTTCCAAAAACAGGTAGATCATAATGAAGCGAAAGTTGTGATAGGGCCACATCTGCAATTCGCCATTCCGGTGAACCGTAAGCAAATACAGTTGTTTTCATATCTAGTGGACTTACACAGCCACCATAAATAAAAG
>DRHE01000130.1 GCA_011049745.1 Spirochaetales bacterium
ACACAGTTGTTACCGTAGAAAAGGTATAAAACTAACCATTATGCTCTATGGGGAAATTGCTGGTATCGCTGAAAAGAGAATTAACATCTATGGTTTGCTCTCTCTTGTCTATTTGCACGAACCAACTGAGAAATTAGTTAGTATATTGAGGAGAAAGGATATTAAATATGCTCTGAGCGAGGGGGGGATAAATCTGGATCTACCAGTAAATAGCGAGAGGTGCGATATATTATTGGATGAATTGGCAGTTGAGTACACTTGCTTATTCCTCGGTCCGGGTAAACATATCTCTCCGTACGAGTCTGTATGGCATAATGATCATGGTATGCTCTGGGGTAAGACAACAAGTGAGGTAAAAACTTTTATCGAATCCCTTGGTTTAGAATACCGCGCCGATTGGTCGGGTTTGCCTGACCATATCGGTGTGGAATTAGAACTCATGCACAGGTTAACTTCACGAGAAAAAGAAGCGTGGGAACAACAAAACAAAAAAACAGCATATCTTTGTTTGGAAATCGAAAAAAGGTTTATCGAGGAGCATGTAATTCAATGGGTACCGGCGTTTTGCCAAAAAGTAATCGAAGAATCATCTCTGAATTTTTACAGACAGCTGGCCCTATTGACGAAGCAATTCATCGAGTTCGACAGAGGGCAGATAAAAGCTCTACTCACGGAGGGAGAATGATCGTCCCAGGCTCTGTAAAACACTGATGGACATGCTCATTTATTAGATCCGTATTATTGACACAGGCAGTCTCCTATTGTAACCTTCGGCTTGGGCGGTCCCGGCCGGGCGCCCCCGAAGCAACTCAGTATTTTGCTGAAAATCTTGCCAACGCTAAAACTGTTTAGCCGAATCCCTTCGGGATTTGTCATTGCTAAAAAACAAGATTTTCAGTAAAAATTGTATATATTACAGGTTTAGTAAAGTCAATAATTATTTTAAAAAAAAAGCTTGATAGTTTTTCATTTGTATGTTACAAATTGAATAATATATGTTACAAATTGATTAATCGCGGGGAAAGGGGATTTATACTTCATCCGTGTCCTCGGGCTTAGGGCCACCGTCTGTGAACGGATAGATGAACTTTCCGACAGATTGGAGAATTTGCGCATTGAAATGGTTAATTGATTCGGATACCTCAAAATTGGAATTTGTCCGTGAGGTAGAGGAAGAAAGTGGAATAAAAATTTTTGCGTGTTATCAATGTAGTAAATGTTCAGCCGGTTGTCCCATTGCCTTTGAAATGGACTATTTGCCAAATCAGATTATCAGAATGGCTCAGTTGGGTATGAAAGAGCGAGTTCTTGCCAGTCGAACTATTTGGCTATGTGCTGGATGTGAGACCTGCACGACACGCTGCCCGCGAGAGGTGGATCTAGCCGCAGTTATGGATGCTTTACGGATCATCGCTCTACGAGAGAAAGTTAAACCATCCGAGAGAGATGTCCAGCTTTTTAACAAAATATTTTTAAGTACTGTGAGAAAGTATGGTCGTGTGTTTGAAGGGGAAATGATCGGCAGATTTAATATAAGCAGTGGGCATCTTTTCAAAGACATTTTTAAGGCGCCAAAGCTGCTTAAACGAGGAAGACTGAAAATATTTCCCGCTTTAACCGATGTAAAAAAAATGAAGGATATATTTAAAGGAACGGAAGATATTTAATCAATACGCTGGGTTGTCAACTACCAATAAGGAAGGTGTGACATGAAATACGCCTATTTCCCCGGATGCTCCCTCCATTCAACAGCCCTTGATTACGATGAGTCAGCCAGGGCTGTCGCTAAGGCTCTTGATGTAGAACTTGTTGAGGTACCTGATTGGACCTGCTGTGGTGCCTCTCCTGCCCATGTAACCAATACATTTTTATCACTTTCGTTGCCATTAAAGAATCTACAGTCGGCTGAAAAAATTAGTAGACAAATGGTAGTTTTTTGTGCCGCTTGCTACAGCCGGTTCAAATTTGCCGAAAAGAGTTTGGCAGAAAATCAAATAAAAGAGAAAATAAAAAAAATAATCAACCTTGAAGATATTCCTGAGGTTAAGACACGGCATTTTTTGGATATTCTGATAAACGAAATCGGGCTCGAAAATGTTCAAAACCGGAAGAAACAGGATCTTAAGGGCATAAAAGTAGCCTGTTACTATGGATGCCTCCTTATTCGCCCCCCTAAGGTAGCAGAATTCGACGATCCGGAACAACCTTCTTGCTTAGATAATCTAGTTGAGATATTGGGGGCTGTACCGGTTTCCTGGCCATATAAAAATGAGTGCTGCGGCGCCTCGCTCAGTTTAAGCCGCACTGATATCGTTCTAAAACTGACCAATGATATTTTGCAGGATGCCTCTGAAGCGGGAGCAGAGTGTCTGGTAGTCGCCTGTCCCCTCTGTCAGGCGAATCTAGAGTTGAGACAGAAGGATATCAATAAGAAATACAGAAAAGATTTCTCACTGCCTGTTTTCTATTTTACTCAATTACTCGGATTAGCTCTCGGAATAGATAAGAAGAGCTTGGGACTTCACCGGGCAATGGTTTCAGGTGATTTTCTTCTGAAAGAGAAAGGAATAGCATAAATGCTTGTCGTAGATCAATTACCGAAGACTGAGCTTCAGGAAATTCCTTTCAAAACCAAAATTCCCCGCATAGGAGTTTTTATCTGCCACTGTGGGATAAATATTGCGGGCGTGGTAGATGTAGAAAAAGTAGCTTCCGAATTCGCTAAGATACCGGGTGTGGTACATTCGATCGATTACAAATATATGTGTTCAAATCCCGGTCAGGAATTGATCACCACGACTATTAAGGAGAAAAAGCTGAACGGCGTCATTGTGGCCGCCTGTTCTCCCAGAATGCATGAAACCACCTTTCGAAATGCCGCGCTAAAAGCCGGGCTGAATCCTTATCGGGTGGAGATTGCCAATATTCGTGAACAGTGTTCCTGGGTTCATCAAAACGAAAAAGAAAAAGCCACCGAAAAAGCCATTCAGATCATTTACTCCATCCTGGAAAAGGTAAGAGAGGATCAGACTCTGGAAGCTTCTCATTCTGATGTAGAGAAAAAAGCTCTGGTTATTGGCGCCGGTATAGCGGGAATACAGGCCGCTCTGGATATTGCTCAAGCGGGCTATCCGGTAATTTTGGTCGAGAAGGAATCCTGCATCGGCGGCCACATGACTAAGCTTGCCGAAACATTCCCAACGCTCGATTGTGCTGCCTGTATTCTCACCCCTCGCACAGTTGAAGTGTCTCAAACTCCAAAGATAAAACTCTATACCTACTCAGAAATCGAAGAGATATCAGGGCTGGTAGGGGATTTCAGGGTTAAGATAAGAAGGAAGGCGCGGTCCGTAATAGAGGAAAGATGTACCGGCTGTGGAATCTGTCAGGAAAAATGCCCCAAGAAAAATATCCCCAGTGAACACGAAGAGGGGATGGGCACGAGAAAAGCCATCTATATCTCCTTTCCCCAGGCTGTGCCTAATATCCCGGTCATTGATAGAGAGAGCTGCATCTTTTATAAGACAGGCAAATGTAAAGTCTGTCAGAAGTTCTGCGAACCGGAAGCAATTGATTTTGAACAGCAGGACGAAATAATCGAAGAAAAAGTAGGAGCAATAGTTGTAGCCACTGGATTCAAACAGCTGGGAAAAGATCTCTATGGCGAATATGGTTATGGCAAATATAAAGATGTCATTAATAGTATACAGTTCGAAAGGCTACAGTCTGCATCCGGCCCCACTTTGGGAGAAATAAGAAGACCTTCAGATGGCAAGATCCCTAAGATAGTGGTCTTCATACAATGTGTTGGCTCACGAGATCGCTCCAAAGGCATCCCTTACTGTTCCAGCATCTGCTGCATGTACACGGCAAAGCACTCAATGCTCTATAAACATAAAGTCCATGACGGTCAGGCTTATGTCTTTTATATCGATGTTCGTGCGGCGGGGAAAGGATACGAAGAATTTTGGGCCAGAGCAGTAGAAGAAGAAGGAGCAATATATCTCCGCGGTAGAGTGTCGAGGTTATTTGAAAAAGATGGAAAGATCGTAGTTCGCGGGTCGGATACGCTATCCGGGACTCAAATAGAGATTGAGGCGGATATGGTAGTTTTGGCTTCTGCCATTTGTGCTCATCCTTCAGCAATTGAGCTGGCTAAAAAACTACGAATTCCATACGATCAATATGGATTCTTTACTGAGGCGCATCCAAAATTACGACCGGTTGAGACGACCACTATGGGGCTTTTCCTGGCAGGCGCCTGCCAGGCACCTAAAGACATCCCGACTACGGTTGCCCAGGCCTCAGCTGCCGCTTCTAAGGTTTTAGGGCTCTTGTCCCAGGAAAAACTGAGTCACGATCCAATCACCGCTGTTATTGACGATGAGATTTGCAGTGGTTGCGGGCTTTGTGTAGAAGCCTGTTTTTATGGGGCAAGAGAAATTGATGGAATTAAGCAAATTTCTACTGTCAAAGAAGTGCTCTGCGAGGGTTGTGGTGCCTGTACGGTAGCCTGTCCAAACGGAGCGACACAGCTTAAGAATTTTACAAAAGAACAAATTCTTTCAATGGTGGACGTAATGCTATGAACGGGTCTGAAAAAATTGGCGCGGTGGCAGTTATTGGTGGGGGAATCGCCGGTATTCAAGCATCCTTAGATTTGGCGGAGATGGGCCTTAAGGTCTATCTGGTAGAAGAAAAGCCTTCAATCGGTGGAGTAATGGCTCAGCTGGACAAAACATTTCCCACTAACGACTGTGCGATGTGTCTTCTTTCACCAAAGCTTGTGGATATTGGCAGGCATCCCAATATCCAATTGATTACCTACTCCGAACTGGAAAAGATAGATGGCGAGCCGGGCAATTTTGCCGTTACCGTGAAGAGGAAGCCAAGGTTTGTAGATGAAGAAAAATGTACGGGCTGCGGTGAGTGTGTCAATGCGTGTCCGGTAAGGAATATCCCCTATTTAGAGGAAAGAGAAGCAGAAGAAATAGAATTTGAAGAAGAAGATAAAGAAAGAATCACCAGGATTCTAGATGAAAACAAACCAAGAGTAGAATCTCTGCTGCCCATCTTACAGGATATTAATGCAGAGTATCGCTATTTGCCTGAGCAGATGCTCAAGTACGTAGCGGGCAAGCTAAATGTCCCCCTGAGTCAAGTATATAATATAGCCACTTTCTATAATACCTTTAGTCTTGTCCCCAGAGGGGAAAATGTCATCAGTGTTTGCCTTGGTACAGCCTGCCATGTAAAGGGCGCTCAGAATATTTTAGAAAGTTTTGAACGTAATTTGGGAATTAAAGCTGGTGAAACTACTTCTGATCAAACGTTTAGTCTAGAGGCAGTACACTGTTTAGGCTGTTGTGGACTTGCTCCTGTGGTCACGGTTAATAAAGATCTTTACGGCAAAATAAACCAGGCGCGAACCCCAAGAATAATTGAAAAATACAAATGCGAGAAGTGAAAAAATGGTTAAAATAAAACCAGAGGATTTGGATGAAATTAGTGAAAGAATAAGAGAGTCTCATAGGAGAGTTATGTGGCCTATAGAACTCATCTAATGGTTTGCGCAGGAACTGGTTGTGTCTCAAATAAATCTTTTAAGATAAAGAAAGTTTTGGAAAGAGAAATCATAAAGCACGATCTTCAGAATGAGGTCCAGATCGTAATGACGGGGTGTAATGGATTTTGTGCTCAGGGACCGATAATGGTGGTCCAGCCAGATGGAATTTTTTATCAGATGCTTACCGAAGAAGATATTCCATATCTCGTAGAGGAACATTTCCTAAAGGGGAGAGCGGTAGAAAAATTGATGTATACCACACCGGAAGAAAAGTTTCCGGTACCGAAAATGAGCGATATTGGTTTTTTCTCCAAACAACAATTAATTACTTTGAGAAATCGCGGATTGATAGATCCTGAGAAAATCGATGAATATATTGCCCGAGATGGATACAGAGCACTGGCAAAGGCACTTACCTCCATGACTCCGGAAGGGATAATACAGGAGATCAAGGATTCTGGTTTAAGGGGAAGAGGGGGAGGTGGTTTTCCCACTGGCAGAAAATGGGAAAGTTGTAGAAAAGCCCCTGGAGATATTAAATACATTATCTGCAATGCAGATGAGGGAGACCCTGGTGCTTTTATGGATCGTAGTATTCTTGAATCTGATTCACATTCGGTTTTGGAAGGAATGATTATTGGAGCAAGAGCAATCGGATCAAAGCAGGGATATATATATATACGGACTGAATATCCTATCGCCTTGGAAAGATTGAATATCGCACTTAATCAGGCAAGGGACTATGGTCTTTTGGGAGAAAATATATTAGGCACTGGGTTCAATTTTGCTATTGAAGTATTTAGGGGAGCTGGTGCATTCGTCTGTGGTGAGTCCAGTGCATTAAGGGCATCGATTGAAGGCAAAGTACCTGAACCTGTTTCTAAGGTAATTCATGCTACCGAAAAAGGTTTATGGGATAAGCCGACTGTACTTAATAATGTGGAGACATTAGCTAATATTCCTCAGATAATTAGTAGAGGCGCTAAATGGTTCTCTAGCATAGGAACAGAAACCAGTAAAGGAACAAAAGTATTTTCTCTTGTTGGCAAAGTAAAAAATACTGGACTTGTAGAAGTTCCTATGGGTATCACTCTTCGCGAAATTATTTATGATATTGGCGGCGGAACTCCTAATAGTAAAAAGGCGAAAGCTGTGCAAACAGGTGGACCTTCAGGCGGTTGCATTCCAGAAAGGTTATTTGATACACCGGTAGACTTTGACCAACTAACCAAACTTGGCTCTATGATGGGCTCTGGTGGAATGATTATTCTGGATGAAGATACCTGTATGGTTGATATAGCAAAATATTTTCTTGATTTCTTAAGGGGTGAATCTTGTGGGAAGTGTACTTCCTGTCGAGAAGGGATTGAAGTAATGTATCAGATTTTAAAAAATATATGTGAAGGTAAAGGGAAAGAAGATGATATCCAATTACTTGATGAGCTATGTCAAGCAATAAAGGATGGTTCTCTATGTGCTTTAGGAGGAACCGCTCCCAATCCTGTTTTGAGTACTATTCGCTATTTTAAGAATGAATATGAAGCGCACATACAGGATAAGAAATGTCCGGCGGGTGTGTGCAAGGCATTGATCAAATATCTGATCGATGAGGAAAAATGCACCGGCTGTCTTCTATGCTTAAAGAACTGTCCAGAGGAAGCAATTATCGGAGAGAGAAAAAAACCACATAAGATTATTGATGAAAAATGTATTAAATGCGGTGTTTGTATTGAAATCTGCAGGTTTGAAGCAGTGCTGGTAGCATAGAATGTTGACTGAGGAATGAGTGATTAATGATAGATTTGACTATTAATGACAGACAGATTCAGGTAAAAGAAGGAACAACTATACTGGAAGCCACGGGGGAGCTCGGGATAAAAATACCAACTCTGTGTTATCATAAAGATTTAACCCCGTATGGGGCCTGCCGACTCTGCCTTGTTGAAGTAAGCCGAGGTAACAGGTCAAGAATTCAGGCTTCCTGTCTCTACCCCATTCAGGAGGATTTGATAGTTCATACGGATACAGAGAGAGTGATTAAGACAAGGAAGATAATGATAGAGCTTCTATTGGCCCGCTGCCCGGATTCAGAGGAAATCAAGGAACTGGCTGAAGAGCTGGGAGTAAAGGAAAGCAGATTCCCGAAAAAAAACGAAGACTGTATCTTATGCGGACTCTGCGAGCGTATGTGCAGGGAAAGAATGGGCGCCTCGGTTATCGGATTTACCCAGCGTGGAAATAAGCGCAAGATTATACCGCCTTTTGACAAAACATCTGCGATTTGTCTGGGCTGCGGTGCCTGCGAATTCATCTGTCCTACAGGCAGCATGAAAGCAAAGAACAATTGTTCCGAACAGATAAAAGCCTTTCCTTCCGAATTTGATTGGGGAGTCGGCACACGACCGGTAGTCAACATCTTTTATCCGCAGGCCGTGCCCAATACAGCCGTTATTGATGAAAAGTGCTGTATCCAGTTGAATCGGGGCGCCTGCCAGATTTGTAAAGAGGTTTGCGGCCCCGAAGCGATAGATTTCAACCAGAAAGAACGAACAGAAGAGATACGCGTGGGTGCGGTAATCGTCGGGGCTGGTTATGATCGGTTCAATCCGTTGGGCAGGCTAGAATACGGCTATGGGGAATACCCGAATGTTCTTACCTCTCCTGAGTTTGAGCGAATACTCTCGGCTTCCGGGCCATTTCGCGGTCATCTGGTAAGGCCTTCGGATAAAAAAGAGCCCAAGAGAATCGCTTTTATTCAGTGTGTCGGCTCCCGCGATGTTGAATGCAATCCTTATTGTTCCTCAGTCTGCTGTATGTATGCTACAAAAGAGGCAGTTGTGGCTAAGGAGCATGCGGGAAAAGATCTGGTTACCGATATTTATTACATGGATATCCGTGCTTTTGGCAAAGGCTTCGACCGCTACTACGAAAGGGCAAAAACTGAATACGGAGTGAATTACATCCACTGCCGTTCGCCACAGGTTGAAAGGGCTAATGGGAGCGGCGAACTTTTGATCAGGTTTGTCACCGATGATGATAAATTTGCAAAGGAAAAGTACGACCTTGTTGTGCTGTCTACAGGCCTGGTTCCCCCGTCTAAAATAAAAAAATTAGCAGAGATATTAGGGCTAGAATTAAACAAGTACAATTTTATTGAAACTAACGGTTTCTTCAAAGAAAATACCAGCCGGGAAGGAATCTATGTCTGCGGAGCAATTTCCGAACCAAAGGATATACCGGAGACAGTTATCCAGGGCTCAGCAGCAGCCGGGAAGGCGTCTGCTCTCCTGGCCGAAGCAAGGGGAAGCCTGGTAAAGGAAAAGACCTATCCTGTAGAGATTGAGGTAAGTGAGGAAGAGCCGCGGATCGGTGTATTTGTCTGCCATTGTGGGATCAACATTGCCGGTGTTGTTGATGTGCCGGGGGTGGTGAAGTTTACGAAAACTTTATCCAATGTCGCGTATTGCGAAGACAATCTCTATACCTGTTCGCAGGATTCCCAAGGATTGATCAATGAGCGGATTAAGGAGCATCGATTAAATAGAATCGTTATAGCTTCCTGTACTCCGCGCACCCATGAACCTCTATTCCAGGACACGATCAGAGAAGCAGGCCTTAATCCATACCTTCTAGAGTTTGTAAGCATCAGGGAGCATTGTTCCTGGGTCCATATGTTCGAAAAAGAGGCGGCAACACGAAAAGCCAAAGAACTGGTCGCGATGGCGGTTGCCAAGGCAGCGCTGTTGAAACCTCTGACTCAGTCAACATTTCCGGTAATTAAAAAGGGATTGGTGATTGGAGGTGGAACAGCCGGCATGACTGCCAGTCTTTCTTTAGCCGAGCAGGGATTTGAAGTCTATCTGGTGGAAAAGGAAAAGGAGCTGGGCGGTAACCTTCGTAACCTCTATTTTTCCCTTAACGGAGAAAATCCGCAAACACTGCTCAAGGAGATGGTTGAAAAGGTAGAAAGCAATGAGAAGATCCATATTTACAAGAATTCAGAAATAGCGGATTTTGCAGGCTATGTGGGCAATTATAAAACAACCGTAAAAACTTATAATGACCGGCCAACCTCAAACAACGGAGATGGTACAGCACAGCCTGCCGAGGGGAGGGGCAATCTTACGACAATAGAACATGGAATTGTGATTCTTGCCGCCGGGGCTAAGGAGCGACAGACTGCGGAGTATCTGTACGGTCAGGATGAACGAATTGTGACTCAAAAAGAATTAGAAGAAAGGATTGCAAGCGATAGGTTGGAATCCTTGGGCGGTAAGCTGTCAACAGTCGTGATGGTTCAATGTGTAGGCTCTCGGGAAGAAAACGCACTCTATTGCAGCCGTGTATGCTGCTCAACGGCAGTCAAGAATTCTCTAAAGATAAAGGAAATTAATCCCGGTGTAAATATATTTATTCTTTACCGGGATATACGGACTTATGGATTCCGGGAGGAATATTATCAGCAGGCCAGAGAAAAGGGCATAGTTTTTATTCGTTATGATCTGGACAGCAAACCCGAAGTAGTAAAGGAAAACGAGCAGCTCAAGGTAAGAGTATTCGATCCAATTCTAAACGAGAAACTTGAAATCGACCTCGACCTCCTGGTATTGAGTGCAGGAATTGTCCCTAATGATGAAAATGAGTCATTGGCTAAGGTGCTGAAAGTGCCGCTCAATGAAGACGGGTTTTTCCTGGAAGCGCATATTAAGCTGCGGCCGGTAGATTTTTCTACTGATGGCATCTTTCTTGCCGGGCTTTCACATTCACCTAAATTCGTGGATGAAACAATATCTCAAGCCTGGGCGGCCGCCGGAAGAGCTGCTACGTTTTTTTCTAAGGATAGAATTAGGGCCACAGGAAGGATTGTACATGTGATCGAGAGGCTATGCGCAGGATGTAGAATCTGTGTAGACGTCTGTCCTTACGAAGCGCGGGAGATAGATGAGGAAACCAATAAAGCCAAAATAATCGAAGTTCTATGCCAGGGCTGTGGGGTCTGTGTTGCCAGTTGCCCGAATGGGGCAAGTCAACAGTATGGATTTGAAAAGAAGCAACTACTTCAAGCGGTAGATGCTCTATTATAATATTAGGAGGTGCCGGAAATGGCGTTGGAGATTACAGAAGAATGCAGTGCCTGTGGTGTATGTGAAGACGAATGTGAGAACAAGGCGATTTCGGAAGGCGATCCCATTTATATAATTGATCCGGAAAAGTGCAAGGAATGTGAGGGTATTGCCGATTCGCCGAAATGTGTCGAAGTCTGTCCGATGGAATGTATAGTAAAAGCTTAATAAAGGCAGGAAATTAGTATGGCGGAATTTGAACCAAAAATCATTGCCTTTCTGTGCAACTGGTGTTCCTATGCCGGGGCAGATCTAGCCGGAACTTCACGAATTCAGTATCCTACAAATGTGCGGGTGGTGCGTTTGATGTGCAGCGGGGCTCTTGATCCTTTATATGTATACAGAGCTCTGATAGAGGGAGCGGATGGGGTGCTTATCGGGGGCTGCCATCCGGGGGATTGTCACTATACGAACGGAAATTATAAAGCACGCCGCAGAGTAGCGGTACTGAAGAAAATCCTTCAAGAATTTGGTTTGGAAGATCGTGTCTGGCTACGCTGGATCAGCGCCAGCGAAGGGCAACGCTTTGCAGAGACAGTGAGAGAAATGGTAGAAAATGTACGCAGTAAGGGGCCAAACCCTTTACTCAGACTATGACAGGTGGACGAAAAATAACCACGGAGGACTACGTTGACTGAAATAGAAATGACAGATGGCAATTTCTGTCAGGTTATCGGTGAGTTCTTTAAAAAATTGTTGGGCAGTAGTATTGTAGAAGCAGTTTTAGTTCCTCAAGAGATCAGCGGAAATGTTGTTCAATCATTGGTTTGCAGCCATGAGAAAATAGAAAATGTCAATCCTCTCGCTCCAGTGCTTCCGGTAAATTCGGCAAGGATTGTTTCCAAATTAACGACAAAAGATTCCGACCAGAAAATTGCTGCGATGCTGCGACCTTGCGAAATAAGAGCTTTGGTCGAACTGGTAAAATTAAAGCAAGCAAAAATAGACAATTTGCTAATTGTGGGGATTGATTGTTTTGGAACCTATTCGGTAAGCGATTATGTTTCGAAAAATAATGAGCATAATAACGATGGGTCGGTTACCATTGATTTTCTAAAAGGCATCCAAGTAAATAAAGAGATATCCGAAATAAGAACTGCCTGCAGGTTGTGTCATCATTTTGTTCCTGAAAACTCAGACATTGCAATTAATTTGATGGGGAGGGATTTGAATAAAAAGATAGTAATTCGAGCAGGAAGTGATGAAGGAAAGAGAGTGCTGGAAGAACTTGGGTTGGAAGATACGCCTGAAAGCAAAGAACGCGAAGTTGCAGTAGAGCGGGAAAAAGACAGGCGAAGAAAACTGAAAGAGGAAATAGAAAAGGAGGCCGTGGATTTCTTGCAGGTAATTTCTTCACTCTGTATCAACTGTCAGAACTGCCGCAATGTCTGCCCTATCTGCTACTGCAAACAATGCGTATTTGAAGGTCCGATTTCTGAATACAGCAAAGAGAAATATCTCTCTTGGGCCAGGAAAAAAGGGCTGCTAAGAATGCCTGAAGATATCCTTCTGTTCCATTTTACCAGAATGAGCCATGTGCTCACTTCCTGCGTTGCCTGCGGGCAGTGTGAAGCAGCCTGTCCCAACAAGATACCCCTGGGCAGGAAATACCACCGTCTAAGCAATGAAGTGCAAAAGATGCTTGAATATGAAGCAGGAAGGAGCATCGACGAGGAACTGCCGCTTTCTGCGTTCAGGGAAGACGAGCTGGAAGCAATTGAATCATAACTTGGGAGAGTCAGAATATGGATGATAAGAACGATAAACCCCTTCTTGTAAGCAAACTGGATTTAAGTTTTCGGGAGGAAATTGCCTCCCAACCCGGAGGAGAAAATGTAAAGCGGTGTTTTGCCTGTGGAACCTGTGCTGCCGGTTGTCCTATTACCGACATTGATGAGAAGTATAACTGTCGCCGAATCATAAGACAGATACTCTTCGGCATGCGCGAAGAGGTCCTTTCTTCTCCAAGGATCTGGCTCTGTCTGGTCTGTTATCGCTGTTATGCCCGGTGCCCTCAAAAAGTTAATTTTACAGACATAATGCGAATCTTACGATACGCGGCAATTAAAGGCCATCATGTCTCGGCGGAGATGCTTTCCAGGGTGACCGAACTCGACCGGTTTAGCCAGGAAGTCCGCCACGATTTCATAGACCATATTTTCAAACCGGATAAAGAAATAGCAGAGAAAATCAAATTAAAGATAGAGGAAAAACTGAGTGTCTGATGAAGAGATAAAAAGCTTTAAGGACTTAATCACCGAGGTTCAAGAAAAAGGCATCTGCGGCAAATGCGGCGGTTGCGTCTCATTTTGTTCAGCAGAAGAATTGAACGCTCTGGCAATTGCAGAAGATGGCAGTCCCAGATTCATCGACGAGGAGAGATGTTTGAAGTGCGGCATCTGTTATCTTATCTGTCCGCAGATTAAAGCTTTAAACAATGAGCTGAAGGAACAATTAGGCTGGAAAGCCCCGATAGGTTCGTATCGAAAGCTTACTTCAGCAAGGACTACAGACAGAGAGGTCAGGAACGCCTGTACTGACGGTGGGGTTGTGACTTCACTTTTAATTTACGCCCTGAATAAAAACCTCATCCAAGGAGCCATTGTCTCAAAAAAAATCGGTCCTTTTCTTCGCCAGCCGATGTTGGTTACTCAACCCGGGGAATTGATCGATGCCGCGGGTTC
The DNA here is from genome assembly GCA_011049745.1 of Spirochaetales bacterium. Classification (GTDB taxonomy): domain Bacteria; phylum Spirochaetota; class Spirochaetia; order SZUA-6; family DRHE01; genus DRHE01. Next base: position 13,374 of record DRHE01000130.1, read on the forward strand.
CCATTTTGATAAAACTTTGCATCTGGAAGAAATTGGCGGGAAGTATAGCACATATTCGCCGGTTATCCGGGAGATAGAGAGCATCGGGACAGATTTTCTAAAAAGCGTTGCCCTGGTAGGCACGCCCTGTCAGATTTATTCGTTGAGAAAGATGCAGCTTTTAAATGTCATTCCCGCAGATATAATTACTCTGACCATCGGGCTTTTCTGCATGGAGAATTTTTCCTTTGACGAGAATGCTCGCATTAAATTGGAAAAAAAATTAAAAATAGAATTAAAAAATGTCAAGAAACTGAATATCAAAGATGACGTAATCGTTACTCTAGAGAAGGGAGAAATTGTACATCTGCCCTTCGAAGCGGTTGACGAGATTGCCCGGCCTGCCTGCTTTGCCTGTCCGGATTTTGCCAACGACTTTGCCGATATTTCAGTGGGAGGGCTTGGCTCGCCAGACGGCTATACGACAACAGTCGTTCGCAGCAGTATAGGCGAAAAGATTTACAACGGCGCCAGACAGAAAAAATATATTGAGGAGCTTTCGTATAGAAACAAAGAGGATCTATCAATCCACAAGACAGAGATAATGGCTAAAATCGTTTCTTTTTCAAGACGCAAAAAAGAAAGAGCGAAAAGACGAAAAAAGGGAACAGTCAATGCATAAACGAGTTTTAGTTGTTGGCGGTGGGATTGCAGGCATTCAGGCCTCTTTAGATTTAGCGGAGATGGGCGTAGAGGTGTTTCTGTTAGAAAAAGGGCCGAGTATCGGTGGCAGAATGGCTCAATTAGATAAGACGTTCCCTACCAATGACTGTGCAATGTGTATTTTATCACCAAAGCTGGTGGAGGCCGCCGCCCATCCTAATATCAAGATTATTGCCAATGCCGAGCTAAAGAGTCTGGATGGAGAAATCCCTAATTTTCGAGCGAAAATCTTGAAAAAACCGCGCTACATCGATGAAGAAAAATGCACAGGCTGTGCTATCTGTATGAGTAAGTGCCCTGTAAAAATACCGGATGAATATAACAAGGGCTTAAGTAAAACAAAGTGCATGAGGATTCCTTTTCCCCAGGCCGTTCCTGCTCTGCCGATAATGGATAGAGAAAGTTGTATCTATCATCAAAGAGGTAAATGCAGGATCTGTGAGAAATTTTGTGAAGCGGATGCTATTGATTTTGACCAGAAAGAAGAGAGTATTGATGTTGAAGTAGGGAGTGTTATTTTTGCTTCGGGCTCAGAAGAGTTTGACGCAGCAATAAAGGATGAATACGGTTATAAGACCTTTCCCAATGTGCTGACCAGCATTGAGTTTGAAAGGATCCTGAGTGCTTCCGGGCCTACAGAAGGGCATATCACACGGCCTTCAGATGGAAAAGAGCCGAGGAGAATAGCGTTTATCCAATGCGTCGGTTCGCGGGATATGCAGATGGGTAATGAGTATTGCTCGAGCGTCTGCTGCATGCAGGCGGTAAAAGATTCGGTTATTGTGAAGGAACATCTTCCCGGGGTTGAGGCAACAATATTTTTCATGGATATCCGCGCTTTTGGCAAAGATTTTGATAAATTTGTCAACCGGGCAAAAGATGATTATCATACCCGTTTTATTCGTGCTCGTATCTCAGCAGTGGAAATTGATCCGGCTACCGAAAATCTAATCATACAATACAACAGTGAGGCAGGAAGCCTAATAGAAGAAAACTTTGATCTGGTAGTTCTTTCTGTTGGACTGCTGTCTACAGCCGGCATTAGAAAGATGGCAGCCAGATTTGATATTGAAATCAATGCCTGTGGATTCGCCAGGACATCTTCATTTACGCCGATGACCGCTTCCAGGCCGGGCATTTTTATTGCAGGAACTTTTTCCGGTCCCAAGGATATTCCTGAGACGGTGATGCAGGCGAGTGGAGCCGCTTCGGCTGCCGCCTCTCTGTTGACCGAACTTCCGATAAGAGAGCTAAGGGAAGAGCTGCCTCAGGAATTTGATCTACGGGGAGAACAGATACGAACAGGTGTCTTTGTCTGTCGTTGCGGAATAAATATTGCGGCCACTGTTGATGTTCCTGGAGTTGTTGAATATGCTTCCGCCTTACAGGGAGTAGTTCATTCTCAGGAATTTATTTTTGCCTGTGCTCAGGATTCTCAGAAATTGATAGGCGAGAAGATAAAGGAATTGAAATTAAACAGGGTAATAGTTTCCGCCTGTACTCCCAGGACACACGAACTCTTGTTTCAGAAAACTTTGAGCAGCTCAGGTTTAAACCCATATCTTTTTGAATTTGTTAATATTCGTGAACAGTGTTCCTGGGTACACCAGAAGGAACAGGAAAAAGCAACAGAAAAGGCAAAGGACCTGGTACGGATGGCAGCTACCAAAGCCGGCTTGCTTGAACCTCTTTCCAGAATGAGTCTCAAGGTAAACAAGGGCGCTCTGATAATCGGCGGTGGCGTAGCCGGTATGGTAGCATCCCTCGAGCTCAGCACTCAAGGATATGAAGTTTTTCTGGTTGAAAAGGAAAGCGAGTTAGGCGGCAATCTTCGACATGTTCATTATACTCTGGAAGGCGAAAAGACCGATCGGTTTCTTAAATCTTTAATTGCAAAAGTAAAAAAGGATGATAATATTCAGCTTTACATCGATTCAGAGATCAGAGAGATAATGGGATATGTAGGAAATTTCCATACAAAAATAGGCAACGGGAAACAAACAACGAACAATAAACCACGAGAATTGGAACATGGAGTGGTCATTGTTGCTACCGGTGGGGAAGAATACCAACCTTCAGAGTATCTCTACGGTCGTGATGAACGTATTATTACGCAGCGCGAGTTAGAAGAGCGGCTTACAAAGCAGCAATCAGCCATCGATAAACTGGGATCCATTGTGATGATTCAATGCGTCGGCTCTCGTAATGGGCAATATCCTTATTGCAGCCGGGTTTGTTGTAGCCAGGCAATAAAAAATGCTTTGAAACTTAAAGAGATCAATCCTGAGGTAAATGTCTATATGCTCTATCGTGATATTCGAACCTATGGATTGAAAGAGCTTTACTATAAGAAAGCACGGGAGAAAGGAGTCATCTTTATCCGCTATGAAGAGGGAGAAGAACCGCAGATAGAAGCGCAAAACTCTAAGAGCGAGCAGCAAGCTTCAAACGGCGAAGTATTAGTTAAAGCTTACGATCCAATACTGCAGAGAAACCTTGTTATTAATGCTGATCTGGTCGTACTCAGTTCAGCCATTAGAGCCAGGAAAGAGAATAAGATTCTATCGCAGATGCTGAAAGTCCCTTTAAATGCCGATGGTTTCTTTTTAGAGGCCCATGTCAAACTGCGCCCGGTAGATTTTGCTACCGACGGTATTTTTGTCTGCGGGCTGGCACATTATCCGAAGGACGTTTCGGAAACTATCTGCCAGGCTAAAGCAGCATCGGCCAGAGCAGTGACTATCTTGAGAAAGGATGAAATAGAGGCTGAGGGAAGGGTTTCACAGATAAGAAAAGAAAGATGCTCCGGATGCGGGCTCTGCATAGAAATCTGCCCCTATACGGCAATTGAACTTGAAGAAGGAGAAAGGGTGGCAATAGTCAATGAGGCATTGTGTAAAGGCTGCGGAGCCTGTGCAGCTTCCTGTCGATCAGCGGCAATTGATTTGAAAGGCTTCAAAGATGAGCAGATTTTAGCTGCCCTTAGCGTGGTTTAAGATGATGGATAAGAACTTTGAGCCAAGAATAGTCGCTTTTCTCTGTAATTGGTGTTCCTATGCGGGTGCTGATTTGGCAGGTGTTTCGCGAATTCAGTATCCAACAAACGTCCGGATTATACGACTGCCCTGTTCCGGCAGAATAAATCCTCTTTATATAGTTAAAGCATTGCAAAACGGTGTCGACGGAGTACTGGTCTCAGGTTGTCATCCAGGCGACTGTCATTATATTAGCGGGAATCTTGTAGCAGGCAGGAAATTTGCTCTGCTAAAAAATTTTCTCGTGCACCTGGGCATTGAGCCGGAAAGGGTACAATTTTCTTGGGTCTCAGCTTCAGAAGGACCTCGTTTTGCACAGATAGTTAAGAAGGTTGTCAACGAAGTGAAAGAGATAGGGCCGATTGAAAAAATGGTTAAAAGATTGTAATCAGCTGGATTGGAAATGATGAAAGAAATAGAAACGCGGATAAAAGAGGTAGTTAAGGATTTATTTACTCAAAATAAAATCGATCTGTTTATAGGCTACAGTAAAGGTTCTCTGCCTCTGACATCCTCCCCGTGTTTCATTACTAAATCTGAAGATATTGAGAAACTGGTTTGGAACTCTTTTTGCTCTAATAATCTGGCTGTATATCTACCCCGAATCTTTAACCCGCAGCCAAGGAAAAAAGAGAAAATAGAACTGCCCAGGATAGGAATCCTTGCCAAAGGCTGTGATGCCCGCTCAATAGTGGTACTGATAAAAGAGCATCAGATAGCGCGGGACAATGTTTTTATTCTCGGTATTGTTTGCCAGGGCATGGGGGATAGAAAGAAAATCCGAAACGATATTGAAATTACCGGAGCAGAGGAAAAAAACGGCAGGATTACTATTGTCGATGAGAATAAAAAAGAGATAGAGCTTAAAAGAGAAGAGCTGCTGTCTGACTGCTGCATAGAATGTCAACATGCTACTCCTCCGATTCATGACATTTTAATTGAATCAGGAAACCAGAGGCCTGCAGCTCCAAAGGGGGGGGGCCGGGATTTTGAAAAAAAATCTATCGAGGATAGATGGAATTTGTTTCAGGAAGAGATCTCCAAATGCATTAGATGTTATGCATGCAGGCAGGCATGTCCTAACTGCTACTGCAGAGAATGTTTTGCCGATCAAACGAAACCAAGATGGATAGGGGTCACTGATCACATTTCTGATGTTATGTTCTATCAGATTGGTCGGATATTTCATCAAGCAGGCCGTTGTGTTGATTGCGGCGCCTGTGTCCGTGCCTGCCCAATGGGGATTGATCTCAGAGTTTTTACTCATAAATTGGTAAGAGATGCAAAAGAGCTTTTTGATTATGAGGCCGGTGTTTTTTTGGAGGAAGGCCTTCTTCTGGCGACCTTCAAACCGGAGGATAAGCAGGAGTTTATTTCAGAGCCATGATAGAGGAAAAAATAATTAAGAAGAACAGACTAAACGCGATGCTGCAGGAATTGAGCAAGGAATATTCAATTTACATCCCCGCCGGAGAAAATGGGGATTTTCGTTTCTGCGAATTACGAGATACGAACGACGAACTGGTATTTTGGGATTACAGAAACACAAGAATCTCGCCAAAGGAAATTCTCTTTCCTCACAGCGAGATACTCTATGAGTTCAGCAGGGATGAATCACACCAATTTTCCATTTCTCAAAATAATGACGACCAGAGGAAAATGAAAAACGTGATACTGGGTATTCGTCCATGCGATGCCCGCGCAATCGGTTTTCTTGACAGAGTATTTATTGGAGAGCCGAATGAAAGATTCGTTGATCCATATTACTTAAAAAGGCGAATTCACACAATCATCATTTCCCTGGCTTGCAACAGACCCCAGATTAGCTGTTTTTGTACTTCTCTGAATGGTAGACCGGATGGAGAAGAGGGGGCAGACATTATTGCCTTTGACATTGGAGAAGAAATCCTTCTAAAAACGGTAACTGAGAAGGGCAAAGAGTTTATTAAGGAATCCTCAAAATGGTTGGGTAATGTAAAAAAATCCGATATTGATAAGAAAAATAAAATATTTAAGGAAAGCGCAAAAAGAATCAATTCTCGGGTGAGTGTAGAAAAGGTAAAAGAAAAGCTGGATGATTCTTTTGAAGCAGATTTCTGGAATGAAATTCATCGGAAATGCCTGGGTTGCGGAATATGCACATTCTTATGTAGCACCTGTCATTGTTTTGACATCACGGACGAGACTTCGGCAGATAGGGGAAAAAGAATCAAATGCTGGGATTCCTGTATGTATCCCTTGTTTACCTTACATGCCTCCGGACATAACCCTCGGCCGAATTACAAAGAAAGGATGAGGCAGCGTATAATGCATAAATTTAACTACTGCCCGGAAAATTTTAAGGAATTATTTTGTGTAGGCTGTGGCCGTTGCATTAGAAATTGTCCGGTAAATCTAGACATACGGGAAGTCATCAATCAGGTGAGTCAGTTAAAATGATCAATCCGTATTTGCCTCTGCCGGTTAAAGTCCAGAAGATTACCATTGAGAATGAAACGAAGGACCTGAAAACATTCGACTTGGAGTTTTGTGATAAGAATGACGCTGAATGGTTTAAATATACATGTGGGCAATTTGCCGAACTGTCCTTGCTTGGAATAGGTGAGGTACCTATCGGTATTGCCTCTTCCCCAATGGATAATAGGATTTTGCAATTTACGGTAAAAAGATATCCTATTGGTGTAGTTTCATCTACCCTGCATAATCTATCCGAAGGTGATACGATTGGAATAAGAGGTCCCTTTGGGAATGGCTTTCCCATGAAGGATTTCGAAGGAAGCAACCTGGCAATCATTGGAGGTGGATTCGCTCTTACTACTCTGAGGTCGCTTACTAAATACATAATCCATGAGAAGAACAGGTCTCGGTTTGGAGAGATTACCATTATGGTGGCGGCTAGAGATCCTGGCGAGATGCTTTATAAATATGACCTTGAAGAATGGTCTAAAAGAGAAGATATAAAACTGATACGGACAATTGACAGAGAAGTCGACGGTTGGACAGGAAAAGTGGGTTTTGCAGCTCCGGTGCTGAAAGAGATAAGCCCTTCTTCGGGAAATGCTTACGCTATAGTATGCGGTCCCCCGATTATGATAAAAACCTGCATTGCTGTATTGCTCGAATTGGGATTCAAGGCCAGTCAGATATTCAATTCATTAGAGATGCGCATGAAATGTGGCATTGGCAAATGCGGGAGATGCAATATCGGCTCTAAGTATGTGTGCAAGGACGGTCCGGTGTTCAGTTACACTCAACTTGAAAAATTACCTCAAGAATATTGAACAATGTTTGAGCTTGAAAAAATACCGGGGTTAGCTGCAATCTTATACAACGCTGTAGCGGCGAGAGGTTTTAAGAGCCTTTATAAAAAACTGGCAGAAGAGATCGTTACAGAGGTCAAATCAGGAAAAGTTCTGGATATCGGTACAGGTCCCGGTTGTTTGCCGATTGAGGTATCTAAATTAAACGCTCGACTGGAAATAATCGGAATTGATCTAAGCAGCAAGATGATAGACCTTGCCCGTAAGAACAGCGAAGCAGCAAAAGTAGACAGAGTCGGATATGAGCTGGCTGATGCTCATAATTTACCCTATCCGAATGATTCATTTGATTTTATTTTCAGCAGCAGCTCACTTCATCACTGGCGATATAGAAATCAGGTCTTCAGAGAGATCAGACGGGTCTTGAAAAATGACGGTTCAGCATATATCTGGGACTTCAGAAAGGACGCGTCTAAGAGAGAAATTAAAACAACAATTGTGAGCAGTTCTTTTTATGCTCTTTATCTTTCCTGGGCACTTAAATTCCATGGCTTACGAACTGAAGAGTGGAGAGCTCTGGATAACCGCTTTTCTGTTAGATGGAATGGCGCTCTGGCGTGTCTTATCCTTAAAAAGAATGACTAAAAAGATTGACCTGATATCCCCTGCTGGAGATCTTCCGTCTTTAAAAGCCGCGGTAGATGCCGGTGCAGATGCCGTGTACATCGGTTTTAGGTCACCTACAAATCTACGTAACTTCCCTGGTTTGAACTTCTCTCTTAAGGAAGCAAAGAAAGGGATTGAATATGCTCATAAAAGAGGAAAAGAAGTCTATGTGACTATAAATATCTATCCTCAAGTAGATGGGGTTGACTTGTGTTTCAAAGAGGTGGACAGTGCTTACTCTCTAGGTTCCGATTCGGTGATTCTTACCGATTTAGCGGTACTGGAATACACTCACAGGAAATATCCGGACTTCGAGATTCATTTAAGTGTCCAGGCGGGAAACAGCAATGCCGAGACTATTCAGTTTTATAAGCGAGAGTTTGGGATAGGATGTGTCATTCTGTCTCGCATTTTAACATTCGAAGAGATAGAGGAGATTGAAAAAAAAACCAGTGTCGATTTAGAGGTTTTTGTATTTGGTTCTCTATGTGCGAATTATGAAGGTAGATGCCAGCTTTCATCTTATATAACCGGGGTTTCTAATAATACGGTAGGAGCCTGCTCACCTTTAGAATTCGTTCAGTTTGTTCACGATGATAATGGAAAATTGAGCTTTAAATTAAATGAAATTATACTCAATGAATACTCTCAGGGAGAATTCTGTACCTATCCAACCCCCTGCAAAGGCAGATACTTAAACACAGAAACAGATATGCTTACCTATTCATTTCAGTCCCCGGCATCATTGAATCTTCTCGGTGAAATCCCGGAACTCGCAGCTGCAGGTGTAGATGCCTTCAAGATCGAAGGAAGGCAGCGTTCAAAGATCTATGTTGAAAATGTGACAAGGGTATTCAGGTCGGCCTTAGATGAGTTTTATAAGAGTCCGGAGCTTTACGTGGCCAGGAAAGAATGGCTGGAAGAGCTCTGCGAGCTTTCTGAGGGTATAAGATGAAGATATCTTTAGGTCCTGTACCGCTAAACTGGGGAAAAGAGAAACTTCTTAGTTTTTATGGTCACGTGGCAGACAGCAAGGTGAGTAATGTCTATCTAGGGGAAGTAACCTGTCCTAAACGAGAATCTTCGATTGATGATCTAATGCCGATTATTGATATGCTCAGAGAAAAAGGGAAAAAGGTCTACATATCTTCTTATGCCTTGACATTTGACGGATTAGAGAGAGGAAATATCGAAGCCCTTTTGGAAGCTTCTGATGGCCTGGAAATTAATAACTTGGCTTTTTTGAGCATAAAAACAGAGAAAGAATTGGTAGCGGGACCCTTTTTGAATGTCTACAACTGGCGAGCAGCCAGATATCTTTCTAGATTCGGCATAAAGAAAGTGGTAATTCCGTGGGAAGTTGGCAGAAAGTCAATTGAGGATATTGTAGAAAAATCGGATTTGAACATTGAGGTAGTTGCCCATGGGCATCTTCCTGTTGCTCTTTCCCGGGAATGTTATACGGTTCGGAGCCTTTCTTCGTTAGAAGTCTCTTGCCAGGAAGCGGGAATATCCCGTTCGAATTGTGATAAAGAATGTTTTCAGCATCCGGAAGGTTTCTTTCTAAAGGCAATTTCAGGGGAACTTGTGTTTAAAATAAACGGTCCTCAGGTATTCAGCGCGAAAGTCCACTGTTTAATAGAGCATATGGATTATCTGAAGAGATTAAAGGTTGAATCGATAAGAATTGAATCGCAATTGGAGGAAGACATCGATGAAGTTATCAATATATATAGAGAAGTACTTGATAACCGGCTGAATGAAAAAAAAGCTGGCGGCAGATTAAAAGCACTTTGCTCAGATGATCTCTGTAACGGCTTTTTTTTAGGGAAACCGGGATGGGAGTATCAGTAGGGGATAAGAGATGAAAACTTTAAAAGAAGAATTGAGCGGCTTATCGGAATTGAGAGAAAGAGACACTAGCTTCAATGACATAGCTGAAGAGCTTAGCAAAATCATAGAGCTTGTTAAACAGGACTCCGACCTGGTGAGTCGTTTGTCAAAAAAAAACAAGATAATTGTTTTTAAAGCCACGGATACGGGCAGAACAATAACCATTGAACTGAAGGATGGCAACATTTTAGGATGCATTGGAGAGCCAAGTAGGTATGATTTGAGATTTGAGGCCACAGAATCGATTCATCTGGGGATACTTAGCGGTGAGCTGGATCCCGATGCTGTTTTTTTTAGCCGAAAAATTATTGTTTACGGACCTTTAGCGGATGCAATAGGACTGAAGAATATATTCTTCAGCAAGGTTCAGTCAAAAATGTAAAGATCATTTCAGGGGGCAACTAATTTATCCTGCATCAAAGGGGAGATTTGTAATGCAAGCAAAGCATACAAAGGATGATATTCTAGCCATACTTGATAAGGTGGAGGCTACAATGAAGGGAGACCCGAAAACCATTCAGATAACGAGCAATCCTTCGGTTTCGCTAATGGTCTTTGACAGAGGAAGGGATACTAATCTAGCGAGCAGGGTATTGTGTATGTCATAGCATTAGCCACTGTTCTGGTGGCTTTTGGAATCTA
>DRHE01000131.1 GCA_011049745.1 Spirochaetales bacterium
CCGATAATATTCCTATCAATCAAATTCGCCGTGCCAGTTACTGGTCACACCTCTCAACAACGGGTTCAAACAAGGTTTTAATTCTGGAGAATGCCGATCGTATGCATGAATCATCGCGCAACTCTCTTCTGAAGATATTGGAAGAGCCTCCTGAGGATGTATTCCTTATCCTGCTGACTGGCAATAAAGGAGCCATGATATCTACAATACTTTCGCGAGTACGTTCTTACTCTTTTGTTGAACGGTCCATCCGTGAAACAAGAGAAGTATTGAGGAGAATATTCCAGGAAGAGGATGAGAAATACTCAACCATCAGGAATTATTTTTCCTACTGGCAGGAGCTGAACCCCGAAATATTTACTAAGCTGGTCCGGAAATATGTCGACCTTCTCCTGGCTGATAAAAAGGAGGACCTGGATGTTCTCACTGAAATGAAAACTCTACTTTCCACAAAGGAAAAACGAAGTTCCGTTTCTTTCTTCCTGGAGGAGCTGGTCAATATTTTTTATGAGCGTTATAAAAGCGGGCAGCTATCACCATCCAGATTACAGAGATGGCTTTCCCTGACACAGAATAAGCATACGGCTCTGAACCGGCTCAATCTCAATCCAAACCTGGTCATTGAATCTTTATTCTATTCGTTAAGTGAGTGTGCACAATGAAAAGATTCCTTAGTAGAGCTATTGAAAAGATTGCCGGACTGGATAAAGAGCAGATCCTTTCTTTCCTCACTGCTTTAGCCGCAGATAATGAGCTTTTGAAAATGGTCTTTGACTCAATGCTCGATGGTGTGATTGTGACCGGTTCCCAGCATAAAATTCTTTTATATAATAAATCGGCCAAAAGAATGATCCCCTTTGTAAAGGGTGATGCTTCCGAAAAGCTTATCTGGGAAATGATCAGCGATCGGGAAATAGCCGGGTTTTTTAAAGAAAAGCTGGTAAACCAGGAAAAAGTAAAGGACCATGAAATTACCCTGGATAATGGCCTGGTACGCACTCTTTCCTGTACTCTAATGCCCCTGGTGCTGGAAGGCACAATAAGGGGTAATGTTCTGCATATTGAGGATGTAACTGATAAGAGAGCCAAAGAAGCTCGTCTTCGTCGAGCGGAGAATTTGGCTGCGCTCACCACGCTGGCAGCCGGTGTAGCCCATGAAATAAAGAATCCTCTAGCTTCCATCGGCATTCACCTGCAGTTGATAAAAAGAGAGATGGAGGGAAAGAAAAAAATTGACACCAAACCGATTCAAAAGTGTCATGATATTCTGACTGAAGAGGTTGACCGCTTAAACCGGATTGTAGTTGATTTCCTTTTTGCAGTACGTCCCATGGATACCAGGTTAAGGATAAATGACCTTAACAGGGTTATTCGTGATCTTCTTGATTTTCTCAAGTTCGAACTTGATCAGGGGGGAATTGAAGTTGAGCTTAATCTCTCCAGGTATATTCCGGAAATCGAGCTCGATGAAAAATATATGAAGCAGGCCCTGCTGAATATTGTAAAAAACGCGATTTCCGCTATGCCCAGGGGCGGTAAGTTGATTATCGAAACTTTGCAGCAGGATGATGAGCTGCAATTGAAAGTTACTGATACGGGAACCGGAATACCGGATGATATAATAGGTAAAATATTTGAACCCTATTTTACCACCAAAGATTTCGGTTCAGGTTTGGGGTTGACCCTGGTTTATAAAATCGTAAAGGACCATAATGGATACATAGCGATAAAATCAAAAGAGGGAGAAGGCACTACTTTTACGCTCAGCTTTCCAATACCACGGGGAGAAAAGAGACTCATCGGTTTTAAAGGAGAAACGATATGAAGTACAACATTCTTGTTGTAGATGATGAGAAGAATATCCGGGAGGGGTTGGGGCGTGTTCTGGAATTAGACGGCTACCGCGTTTTTCTAGCTGCCGACGGCAGGGAAGGATTGAAGTTTGTTGAGCGTAGAGATATTGATTTAGTGATCAGCGATTTAAAGATGCCCGGGGTCAACGGCGAAGAGTTGTTAAAGCAAACCAGGAATATGTACGCTAATCTGCCGGTTATTATTCTCACCGGTCACGGCACAGTTGAAAATGCAGTACAAGCCATGAAAGATGGAGCCTATGATTTTCTTACCAAGCCGATCAATCTTGAACATTTTGCTATCCTGGTTAAGAGAGCTCTCTCCAATAGAGAGTTGATACTGCAGCATCGTCATATGCAGAAGGAGCTGGAAAAGAGGAGTCAGTTTGCCAATATCATCGGAAAAAGCGCAGCCATGCATAGTATCTTTGAAAAGGTTCGACAGGTGGCTCCCACCAGGGCTTCGGTATTGATCACCGGCGAAAGTGGTGTGGGTAAGGAGGTAATAGCAGAGGCAATTCATTACATCTCTCCACGCAAAGATAAGCCTCTTGTTAAAGTGCACTGTGCGGCTCTTACAGAAACACTGCTGGAAAGCGAACTTTTCGGTCATGAGAGAGGAGCTTTTACCGGTGCAGTGGCACGAAAGAGGGGGCGCTTTGAACTTGCTAATCTGGGAAGCTTGTTCCTCGACGAGATAGGTGAAATAAGCCAGAGTGTTCAAATAAAATTACTGAGGGTGCTTCAGGACAGAAAATTTGAAAGGGTGGGTGGTGAAGAGACTATTGAAACAGATATACGTATTATTGCCTCAACCAACCGTAATTTAATGGATGATATCAGTACAGGAAAATTTCGTGAAGATCTGTACTACAGGTTGAATGTTATAAATATCCATATCCCGCCGTTAAGGGAAAGAAACGAAGATATTCCTCTTTTGGTAGCTGCTTTTCTAGAAGAATTTTCCCGGGAAAATGAGAAAAATATCGAGGGCATTGAGACAAAAGCGCGTCTGGCACTGTATAATTATTCCTGGCCGGGAAATGTGCGTGAACTCAGGAATTGTATTGAGAGCGCGGTGGTTATGTCCAAAAATGCAATTCTCTCACTGGAAGACCTGCCGCCGCACATCGGGCAAACCTCCGGTGGGCAGAGCTTGAATTTATCCCCGGGAATATCTCTTGCAGAGGGAGAGAAGGAAATCATTCGTTCTGCTTTAAATATGAACAAAGGGAATAAGAGTAAGACAGCTGAAGTTTTAGGTATCGGAAGAAAGACACTGCATCGCAAGATACAGGAATATAGTCTGGAGGGTTAGATAGTATAGGTTATGAAAGAGAAAATAATTAGCAGGTTCTATCTTGGATATTCTATTATTGCGATAGCTTTGCTGCTGGCAATTCTATTTGCGCTTGTGGCTGTCACCATTGTGAAACTGGATAATACTGACAGAATTATCATGAATGAGCTTAAAGGTAAGCTCAGCCGCATCAGTGCTGCAGCAGTTCTATTGCCCTTTAAAGAGAGATCTGACAATTTGCTGCTCCTCGGTCTTTTGCATCGGGAATTAACCGGCCAATTGGAGCAGTTTGAAGCTCTGCCGGATAAATATTTTCTATCGAAAAAGATCAATCGACAATTTGCTGCTTTACGCTCTTCCATACTCCTTGAGTTTCAACAGGCTTTTAAAAAACTGGAACTCATTTTTACTTCGCAGCAGTATAATTCAACCACTGCTCTCCTGGATGATCTTACGGCAATTGAAACCCTGAAATCATACCTGCTTAATGCTTCCGGTTATATAGAAGATATTATCAATCTTGAAGAGGCTGTTCATATTCACAGGGGAAATATTCTAAACCTGGTAATTATAATTTTTATTTTCATTGTGGTTCTTGGCACTGCCGGGACTCTGGTCTTCTTTATTTTTTATATTACCGATCTGGTTCGGGATTTCCGTAAATTGGTTTCTTTCAGTCGGCGGATTGCCGGCGGAGATCTGCAAAAAGAAAAGGAACTGGTGCGTGAAGATGAGCTGGCGGAGATTTATGCGTTAATAGAAGAGACGGCAGCTCTGAAAGAAAGGTTCCTTCAGGTAAAGGATGCTTCCGACGGGACCATGAAAAATTACATAAAAATTGAGGAAATCGTCAAGCGTATATATACATCGGTAACCAGGCAGGCTGATCTGCTTGAGCAAACCATGACAGCTTTCAGTAGAATTGTTACTACAGTGAGAGAGAGCAGCCTCAATTCTCATGCTAACTTTGCTAATGCAAATGAAAAGGTAGAGGAGATACGGGAGATTATTCAGAAGGTTGGCAGAGGGGTGGAGGCTGTGAATCTTCTGGAGGAACAAACTGGTCGTATCGAAGAGATTGTCACCCTTATCGATGATATTGCTGGTCAGACAGATCTGCTCTCGCTCAATGCGGCAATTGAGGCCGCACGCGCCGGAGAGTTTGGAAAAGGGTTCAGTGTAGTAGCTCTTGAAGTACGCAAGCTTGCTGACAGAAGCTCTAGAGCAGCCTCTGAAATAACAGAGTTGATCCAACTGGTGGTTGACGGCGTGAAAGCGGTGGGCAAAAACGCCGCCGGTTCTTCAACCGCAATGGTTTCTATTCAGAAAGGGGTCAGCCGGCTTACAACTGGAATTGGCAAAGTGTTAGAGATTTCCAAATCAACCACCAAAGATGCTGAAAGTGTAACCGCCTCTATTGATTCGATTATGAACCTCACCATGGAAAATTTAAATAATACCGATGAAATTGTCTCAGTCAATAAATTGCTGAAGGAAGTGGTAGAACAGCTTAAGGGAATTGTTTCCGGAAGAGTTGAAAGCACAGCAGAGTCAGGTGAAACTCTTATCGATGAAAGCATCGAGAGCACATTGGAAAATATTGATTCAAATCTATTTTCTAATGGGGAAGCTTTACCGCAATATGATCCTGCAGCAGATTTTAAGTCTGTTATAGCGATGGAAGAGGAAGAAGTTGAAGAGCTTGAGGTTGTGGAGGATTAATTATGATGATTTTTCTTCTGCTCCAGCCTCTTCTTCTGCCCGGGATAGGTGTCTCTTAGCATTAATATAGCTTAGAAACCAGTAGCCAAGCATGCTGCCAATCCAGACGACCATTATCAGATAAACATTTATCTCCTTAGGCAGGACAACTGAAGTAATGGATACCACGCCAAGGTAGAAAGAAATACCGTAGATAACACTTAGGATCTGCCTTTCGCTCAAACCCATGTCCAGGAGTTTGTGGTGAATGTGTTCTTTGTCAGGGGAATGGATCGGCCTTTTTTGTCTTATACGACGCAATATTGCTCCTGCAGTATCCATAATTGGAATTAGCAGCAGGGTAATCGGCACAATTAGAGTGCCGAAAGCTGAGGCTTTAGAAATGCCCATAAGGGGAAATACGGAAAGGGAAAAACCCAGAAACAGGCTGCCGGAATCACCCATGAAAATCTTCGCCGGAGGATAGTTGTAGAATAAGAATCCGGTAATTGAACCAAAAAGGGCAAAGCATAAGACTACAATAAGGATCTGTCCCTGAATTAAGGCAATTATACCCATTGATAGGGCGGCAAATGCGCATATACCGCCGGCCAGGCCATCCATACCATCAATTAAGTTAATCGCGTTACTGATACCCACTATCCAGATAATGGTAACCGGATAGGCAAAAAGTCCCAAATTGATTGTGCCCAAATAGGGAATGGTCAGGGAATGGATCAAGTATCCACCGCCGGCTACAATGGCGGCTGCCAGGGCCTGAAAGAAAAGCTTTAACGGTGCTTTTACGTTTCTCAAGTCATCGTATAATCCAAATATATGGATCAGAAATATACCGGAAAAAAGAGCATAAAATCTTGGTTTCGACTGCAGAAGAAGGTCTGTGGAATTGAAAATATATAAAATTATATAGGTTAAAATAATCGTGATAATAAAAGAAAGGAAAATACCGGATCCTCCCAGGCGAGGTATCAGCCCGGTGTGTATTTTCCTTTTATCCGGAAGATCATACAGTTTGAAATGGTGAGCAAATTTGATGATCAGCGGGATCAGACCCAGGTTGATAAACAGGGCGATACATCCGGATAATATTGCAACGCTAAATTGAATCATAACCTATTAATATATTATAACACTTTTTTTAGTAAAAGCTGTATTCAATAAATTAATATAATCATAGTAAATATAAATATCCATGTCAATAATAAGGGTTACGGGGTTGGTTTTTCTTTAGTTGAACAATTCGTTGATAGGATACATTTAATTTCTGAGTAATTCTGGTTGCCATTTGTTGTTTTTGCGGATTATCCGCATGACGGTCCGGGTGATATTTACGCAGTAATTTCTTATAGGATCGCTTCACTTCTTCTAAAGAAGCTGTGGGATGAATTTCCAGATTAATGAAATCCTGCTTATAAACCTCCGGTACAGGGATATTTTTAACCGGCCTGCTCTTAGCTCTGCTTTGCTGTCTGTTATAACCGGTTTTCAAGAATTCATCAATTTCTTCCCATGCCGCCTTAAGGTCCGGGTCTCTTTGATTAATATTATCCTCCGGCTCTTCCCGGATTATTGAACGCAGCAAATTTCCCAGTTTGTCAAAGAAGCGATCCATAACGGTAAGGATAGCTGATGAGGAAAGAAAAGACAACTCCCGGTATGGTTGGAGTGTGGTTCCAGCATTGTTTGACCTTGACGGCATCATTTTTAGAATCAGTATTTGAGTTTTTTGATCCTATCGGCGGCTTGCCTGGTATCTTCAATCGAAGGTACTAAGGCAAAACGGATATATCCCTCGCCCGGGTTGAGTCCGCTTTGAGTTTCTTGAGAGATCCAGGCCCCCGGGGTAGTTACAATTGCTGTATCTTCCTGCAGCAGCAGGGTGGCAAACTCTAATGATGTATAACCCGCAGGTACTTGCTGCCAGATATATAGTGTAGATTCAGGTGTACAGTCCTCAAGACCGGCTGCAGAGAGAGCACTGCAGAGAATATCTCTTTTTTTTCTGTATTGACGGCGGAAGTTCTCTACATGCTCCTCATCGGAAAGAGCGGTAATTGCCCCTTCCTGAATAAAGTCCGGTGTCCCTGAATCGATATTGGTTTTTACTTTTTTAAAAATAGAAATAAGCTCAGGGTCGCCCATAGCCCAGCCAATGCGGTGACCAGTCATGGCGGAACGTTTGGAGAGTGAATTGAATACAATCACCCCTTCTTCAGCAATATTCAGAAAGGAGAGAGGAGCCTTATCCGTAAAATAGATCTCTGAATATGCTTCATCCGAGGCGATGATAATGTCATGCTTACGGGCAAAATCGTAGGCCTCTCTAAAGAACTTTTCATTTGCCACAGCACCCGAAGGCGAGTTGGGGTAATTAAGCCACATCAATTTTGTTTTACCGGCTATTTCCTCCGGAATTTGGGAGAAATCCATGAGAAAACCCTTCTCTTTTAACAGCGGTACCTGATAAGGAATACCCTCAGCAAAGAGGGTGCCGCGTGTATAAGGCGGGTAACCGGGAGTGGGGCAGAGCACATAATCACCGGGGTCAATTACCCCTTCGTGGAAATTGAATACCCCCTCCTTTGAACCGATGGTCGATGTAATTTGATTTTCAGGATTCAGATCTAACCCGAAACGGAGCTTGACCCATTGAGCTACAGCTTCACGGAAATGGACGCTGCCGATGTAGCTTGGATAGCCGCTGGCTTTTTTGGTATCTATCGCCTTCTTCGCTGCACGACGAATATGCTCAGGTGTGGGTACAATGGGATCACCAACGCCAAAATCTATTGGCTTAATCCCTCTTTCTTTCAGTTCTTCAACTATTTTGTCAACCTCGGCAAAAGCATAGCTGCCGATTGATCGGATTCGCTTAGATGTCCAGTTTTTCATTAAAGGCTCCTTGGTTTTTCGTACAACAAAGGGTGCCTGTCAGGACAGGTACCCTTTTTTCAGTAGAGTTTCCGCATTAAGAATTGCAGCTCCGGCTGCTCCCCGTACAGTGTTATGACCCATAATAACCATCTTAATATCAAATACAGGGCAGGGGCGAATTCGGCCTATACAGGTGGACATACCACGGTTCAACCAGATATCCCTTGCCGGCTGGGGGCGGTCCTCTTCTTCAAAGACGAGTAAAGGCTGTGCCGGAGCAAAGGGCAATCCCATTTCCTGGGGAAGACCTTGAAATTCCCTTAAGACCTGTTTCACCTCTTCCACTTCAGCCTTATCTTTTAGCTTAATGGAAAGGGTTTCAGTATGACCGTCAAAAACCGGGACCCGGTTGCATTGGGCGCTGATTTGAAAATCAGCGGGAATGATGCGGTTATTGTCAAGTTTTCCCAGTATCTTTAAGGGTTCTATCTCCATCTTCTCTTCTTCACCGCCGATGTGGGGGATAACATTGCCCAGGATATCCATAGAAGGAACACCGGGATAACCGGCGCCGGAGATTGCCTGCAGAGTGGTAACCTGAACGGCTTCAATTCCGAACTCAGTATAGAGGGGGGCCAGGGCCATGGTCAGGAACATTGTTGAACAATTTGAATTGGTAATAATCGCCCCTTTATATTTCTGGGTTTTAATAATTTCAAAATGGTCATGATTGATCTCGGGTATGATCAGGGGGACATCTTCATCCATGCGGTGGTTCTTTGAATTGCTGATTACAAAATGGCCCTGGTCAGCGTAAGCTTCCTCCACCGGACCGGCTATCGATGAATCCAAGCCGGAAAAAAGCAGGAGACTGAGTAGTTTTTGATCAGTGCTTTTGACCATTAACCGGCCGATATGTTCAGGCACCGGTGTATCCTGCTTCCAGCGGCAGGCTTCGCGGTATAATTTTCCTGCTGATCGTGATGATGCCACCAACTCCGTGATCTCGAAGAAGGGATGATCCTCAAGTAAAAGAATAAACTTCTGTCCCACAGTACCGGTTGCGCCAAGAATGGCAACGGGAATTCTTTCCATGTTTTCCTCCATTTTAAAAAAAATGTGTGGATCTTTAAGCTATAGAGGAGTTATTACGATAAATAGCTCTCCACCATAAATGGTGACAGTCCCAGGGATTTAGCCCTGGCAACCAGGTAATGGACGGAATAGGGCGCCCATTCCTTCGGCGGCAAAACCCTTTTTCATACCGTTGCAGAAGCCCTTTCCATCCCGGCTGGTATGATACTTATGATTGCCGCGCCTCTATTGACCCTTTCAGAGGCATAAATAACACATTGCCGGAGAATTGTCAACTATTGAAATTTGAGTTGTGCAGATTCGCTCCAAATGGCGTGTTGAAATTTATGGCGGAAAAGGCATAATTAAATAATGGCAAAAAAATTAAAGATCCAGGTTATCGGCTCCGGGGCAATCGGCTCACTGCTCGGTGGTCTTTTGGCGGCTAAAAATCACCAGGTAGCTTTTATCAGTAATGAACAGGTTCTTAAAACTCCGGAGTACTTGAGTCTGCGTATTATACTTCCCGGTAACTTTCTAAATATAAAAATATTTCTGAGAAGGCCAGGGGAAGAGGCTGATCTATTGATTGTTGCCCTGAAGAGGTTCCATCTTAAGAACCTGACTAAAGAGTTTTTCGCTGATTTCAAGCTCGCTCCAGGAGGAAAAATATTATTTATAAACAGTGATCTCTCCCGCATAAGGAGCCTCGTTCCTGATGGAGTGAAGCGGGGAGTAGCTCTGACCCTGCTGAATGCAGTACAGTTTGAAGCCGGGGAAGTTGAGCTCTGTTCAAAGCGCTCACTCTTGCTTATCGAAAGGGATAAGGAGCTTAAGAAAGTCATGAATGAGCTGCGGAGCTATGGGTTGGAAATAAAGGAAAGCGATGATATAGAGTCCTCTGCCAATTCATTTTTTATCCTGCAGTTGCTCAACCTGCCCGTAGCCATGTGCAACACAACACTTAACCATTTTCTCTCTTACAAAGCAGGGCGCGAAGTGGCGGTAAAGCTCCTGCAGGAGGGTGTGGCCGCCATGATGCGCAGCGGCAGGAAATTAATGGCGCTCCCACTCATGGATCCTCAGGAGTTATTGAAAAGTCTGCAGAAACGTGGTAATGATTTTGATGTTTATCGTTTTCCTCCTGATCGCTGTTACAACACCATACTTCAGTCAATCATCAGAAATAAGATGACCGAGACTAAGGAAATAAACGGGCAACTGGTTAAAATGGCCGGCGGAGCAGGAGTAAATCCTTTATGGAATTGGCGCCTTACCCAGAAACTATCCCGGGTACAGAGGGTAGGGTTCTATAGCACGCCAATTGATCTATTTAAAGCGTTAAAATAA
>DRHE01000132.1 GCA_011049745.1 Spirochaetales bacterium
CCCTCAAGGTATTCCACCATGAGGTCTTCTGCATATAGCGGCAGCAGAGTTGCTGAGACCAGGAATATTACTAATAAACTTGTTCTTAAAAATAGTTTCATTTCTTTGCTCCTGTTCAATGAGAAGTATATGCCATTTCCATATTATTTTCTATCTAAAAGTTCTTTTATTAAGCAATTGCCAGACCGGTTAAATTAACAGGCTGCCAATCATTCTCCCGGCGGCAACTCTGTCCCAAATTCGGGCTGCTTTGAAGAATATTGGATTGATCAATTCTTTTCAATAGGAGGAATATGTGTGATAATATCTTTAAGTTGAAGCGCAGGTCAGGCAAAAAGTCCGGCAAAGCATTTGAAGGGAGGTTACCGGTGGCTGAAGTTGAAAAGCGTTACAGAATCGCAGAGCAAAGATACAGTGAGTCAGGCGTAGATGCTGAGTCCGCTATAAAGCAGCTTGCAGCAATAGCATTATCCATTCACTGCTGGCAGGGTGATGAT
This sequence comes from Spirochaetales bacterium, assembly GCA_011049745.1. Classification (GTDB taxonomy): domain Bacteria; phylum Spirochaetota; class Spirochaetia; order SZUA-6; family DRHE01; genus DRHE01. The sequence continues at coordinate 498 of DRHE01000132.1, forward strand.
GTAGGCGGCTTTGAAAAACCGGGCGCGAGTCTTTCAGGGGGAGGTATACAGGTTACAGGTAATTATCCCGGTAAACCGAGAAATATGGTAGAGTTCCGTTTTGATTTAGAAAAGGTCTACTCGATCATCCCCGGTAAGCATAGATTGAATCTCCATGCCATTTATGGAGAGTTTGAGGGGAAGGAGGTCGACAGGGATGGAATCGAACCGGAACATTTTAAAGGATGGGCTGAGTGGGCAAAGCAGGGGCAGATCAAGATCGATTTTAATGCCACCTGTTTCTCCCATGCTATGGCGGATTCAGGCTTTACCTTAAGCAGCAAAGATAAAGGGATACGTTCATACTGGATAGAGCATGTAAAGAGGGCCAGGGAGATCAGCGCCTGGCTTGGCAGGGAACAGAGAGATCCCTGTATCCATAATCTGTGGATACCGGACGGTTTCAAAGATTTTCCGGTGGATCGCTATGGTTACCGGGAAATATTGAAAAACTCTCTTGATGAGATTTATAAAATAGAATACCTGCCTGATGAAATGAAGGATTCATTAGAGTCAAAACTCTTTGGAATCGGAAGCGAAGCCTTTGTTGTCGGTTCTCATGAATTCTATCTGGGTTATGGACTTTCAAGGGGCAAGCTAGTTTGTCTTGATCTGGGCCATTTTCATCCGACCGAAGTGGTGGCGGATAAACTTTCCTCTCTTCTGCAGTTTTCAGATGAGCTGCTCCTCCATGTGTCACGGCCAATGCGCTGGGACAGCGACCATGTGGTGGTATTGAATGATGATATCCTGTTGCTGGGCCAGGAATTGATCAGGTGCGGCAGAATAAAGGACATTCACATAGGTCTTGATTTTTTTGATGCAACCATAAACAGAATAGGAGCCTGGGCCATAGGGGCGCGGTCGGTTTTAAAGGCTCTGCTGATTGCCCTGCTTGAGCCCCATGAGAAGCTGCTGGAATACGAGCAGAGAGGCGACTATTTTGCCCGCCTGGCTCTTTTGGAAGAGATGAAGCTCATGCCTTATGGAGATGTATGGAATTATTACTGCTATCAGAATGGCTGCCCACTGGAGAGTGAAATAATAGGGACTATTCATGACTATGAAGAAAAAGTAACCGCTAAACGGGATTGAGGAGCAGGGTTGTGAAACGAAATGCCTTTATTATGAAATTAAAGCCCGGATTTGCAGCAGAGTACAAACGCAGGCACGATGAAATCTGGCCGGATCTTGCCCGGGTGCTTAAGCAAGCCGGTATTTCCGGTTATTCGATCTATCTTGATGAAGAAACGCTTACTCTATTTGCCTTTCAGAAATTGGCCCATAACAACCGGGCCGCCGCTCTGCCCGGGCAGGCGATTGTAAAAAAATGGTGGAAATATATGGCCGACATAATGGAAACTAATGAAGACTTTTCTCCGGTAGTAAGAGAGTTGAAGGAAGTTTTTCACCTGGATTAATGGCATGAAGATACGCACAAAGTTCTTTTTTATTACCGGCGTTGTTTTTTTAAGTTTAATAATCATTTCCAGCCTTTCAATGTGGACAATGAATGAAATTAATAAGCTCAAGCGAACCATAGATAAGGGCACCGGTTTAATCGCCAATTCCAGGAAGATACATGGCCATCTGAAAGACCTGATGTTCGATATCTTTACACCGCAGACCTACAGACTGTTAAAGGATATTATCTATGCGCCGCGTTTTCAAACGAGTTTAAGGAATTTTCATGAAGCGGTTGAAACTTTTGAAGACTCATTCAGCGATTTTATGAACCTGCCGCAGGTAAAAAGGCTGCTCAGAGAGGAGGAGCTTAAGGATGAATATGAGGTGGCTTTAAGAATGAGCAAGAAGGCCTTTCAAAAGATAGAGAGCATAAACGGTAGCCTCGATAAGCTGGTAAGACGCGGCGTGCTGGGCGAGGCTCGTATATATGAGCGTATTCAAAGTGAACAGGATGAATCCCTGATCATGTTTTTTGATGAAGTCAGAATAACTTCCTACTACCTGAATAATAATTTTGAAAGTTTTTTAAGCCATTTTATTCACTCTCTGCAGGAGCAAAGCAGAATAATTCAAAAACAGATTCTCATATCATTCTGGCTCTTAAGCGCCGCTATAGGCCTGGCGGTCATTCTTTTTTCCAATACCTTTGCTCATCGTATTTCTACCCGGATAAAGGTTGTGGAGAAGGCAATAAAAATGGTCTCCAGGGGAGATTTTGCTGTACGGCTGAATATAGATTCTCATGATGAGTTTGGGGCGTTATCTGACAATTTTAATATGTTTATAATAGATTTAAAGCGTAATGTGGATTCCCTGCTCAATTTAATGCATGACATTGGAGTTGAAATTACCAATCAGTTGAATCCGGACAGAATATTCGAGCTCATTGCCGAGTCAGCTGTTAAAGATACTAATGCTGATGGCGCAGCAGTGCTTATGACCGGCGAACACCCGGATAGATTGACAATAAGGGCAAAGGCCGGAGGTTTTCCCACTGCCCCTTTTACTGCTGATTATGATTTGATAAGGGGCAGCCTCCTGGCAAAAGTTATTAAGAGGGCAGAACCCATTTTTATTAAGGATGCGGCAGGCGGTAATACTATACTCTACTCAAAGGCGAGTGACCGCAGCCTGTTGGCGGGAGTCGGCTCACTAATGGCAATTCCCTTAGTCATCTCGAAGCGGGTTTCAGGCCTGCTGGTAATTGTAAAAAACAAGGATGCCGAACCTTTAACGGATCTTGATTATACCAACCTGAAGACCTATACGGATTATGCTGCTCTGGTAATAGATAATTTTTTTAAATACAATGAGCTGTTGGAAAAACGGAAAGCTGAATATATGGCTCTTCAGTCGCAAATACAGCCCCATTTTTTATATAATGTTTTGAATGGATTAATCGGGCTTAACCGGCTGGGAGATAAAAAGTCTTTAGAAAAGGCAATCTTTTCTTTAAAGGACATGCTTCGCTATACTCTTGAGCAGGCCGAGTGGACCACAGTGGCAGATGAATTCCGTTTCTTAGAGAAATATTGCGCTTTGCAAAAGATGCGTTTTCAAGAGCGACTGGAAGTAGATATTCATTATGACCCTGAAACGGCAGACTTGAAAATACCCAAACTCATACTCCAGCCCCTGGTAGAGAATGCCGTGATTCATGGAATTGAGCCGCTGGGAAGGAGGGGAAATTTAAGCATATCTGCAGGTATAATAGAAAAGCGCGGCTCCCCCTTCCTGGGGATCTATATACGTGATAACGGGATCGGTTTTGAGCCTGCTACAGTGGCTGATAAAAGACATATCGGCCTTGCCAATGTACGTGATCGGCTGCTCATGTCCTTTAATAGTTCCTTATTTGACGTAAAGAGCGCTAACGGCTCAGGAACCATGATAGCTATTGAAATAGCCAAAGAAGAAGTGCAGGCATGAAGATACTCATTGCTGATGATGAAGAGCTTGTTCAGTACAGTTTAAAGAGCATGATCCGGGAGTTGGGAATAGCGAACCATGATATTCGTATAGCCTGTGATGGCGTTGAGCTGATAAATGCTTTGAAAGGATTCAGTCCTGATATTGCTTTTGTGGATATCAAGATGCCGCGGCTGAATGGTCTGGAAGCAATAAAAACAGGACGGGATCTTTCTCCGAAAACTAGGTGGATTATCCTGACCAGTTATTCATCCTTTGAGTATGCTAAAGAGGCTATTGATCTGGGTGCAGCAGGGTATCTGTTGAAGCCGGTAAGCCCCGAGGAATTATCAGCAACCATCAAAGAGGTTGCTGATACAAATAGAAGAGAACTGATGGCTGCCAATGAGGAGTTTGAAGGAAAGCTGAATGGACTTTTTCATAACACGATTTCTTACCGGCAGGCTAAACTGGATTTTTTTAAAGAGGTGCATTTTCTTGGTGTGATAATTATCTTTGACAGCCCCCTGGATGAGGAGTCCAGGTTGAAGCATCAAATTGATTTCTGTAATCAGGTGCGGGAATTTATTGGTGAATATCTATTCAGCGATTTAAGGATTGCTCTTTGTACCCTTCCAAATGGAGAGCTGGTAACTGCGGGAGCCTTTCCAGCAGAAAATGAGAACGGAAAAAAGAACTTTATCAGATACCTCCGTAGGCTTAAAGGCTCTGACCGGATGTTCGGTGCCGATCTACTCAAAGTTACCATTCTGGAGACGGAAGAGTGTGATAATTACACTATGCTGGTCAGGCAGTTCAAGCAGGCCGGTGAATTGAGCATGCTAAGGGCGGTTCTGGGTATAGGCAGGAGTCTTGATTTGGAGGGGCTCATAGGTAAAAGCAAACAACCGGAGCTGGTTAAGGTAAGCAAATGTTTAGCCGCGCTCTCGATTGCTTACAGGCAGAGTAATTATCTGGAGTTCTTGAAAACTATAACTCTCTTTGAGGAGGCGCTTTCTTTTTCCGGGTGGAGCACTGTTGATTCGGTGTTCAAAGCTGCACAGCTTTTTCTGAAGTATACTGTAGAGCCCTCACTGGTGGTTGAGAGAGATAAAGATATTCTAAGCGTTGGGCTGAAAGCACTTGCCGGGCGACTGCTTGCAGAAAAAAAGAAAAGTGATGGTTCCGGGGATATTGTCAACAAGGTGAAAGCCTTCGTAGAGAAAAATTATATGCATGATATCGGAATTGCCCAGATTGCTTACAGCCTGGGTATTACCCCTAATTATTTGAGCGCTCTCTTTCATCGGAAGAGCGGCACAACATTTCTCAGATACTTGACCGGGGTGCGCATGTCCAGGGCAAGGGAACTTTTAGCTCAGCCTGATTCACGGGTTAATCGGGTTGCCCGTGAAGTGGGCTATTACAGCAGCCGCCATTTTGCCAGGCTCTTTAAAGACCACTTCAACTTGTATCCGTCGTACTGTAAACGCACATCTACCGGGACCGGTAGAGTGTAGAAATAGGCACCATTATAATAGTTTTGCTGTATATACTGCCCTTATACCCTATGATAGGATCAAAAAAGTAATAAATATTTAAAAGGAGGTATGAGATGAAAAGAGTGAGAATTTTGATTACAGCTCTTTTTATGATCTTCCTGGCGGCCGGCCTGCTCTTTGGCGCAGGAGAGAAGGAAGTTGAAAAAGAAGGAAAAATGCGGATTGCCATGGTGGTAAAAAACCTGGGGAATTCCTTCTTTGAGGCCTGCCGGGATGGCGGCCTGGAAGCTGCAGAAGAACTGGGCAATGTCGAACTGATCTACCAGGGGCCCAGCACACCTACTGCCGAAGGGCAGATTGAGATAATTGACTCGCTTATTGCGCAGAAGGTCGATGCTATTGCAATTTCAGCTAATGATGTGGATGCTTTAATCCCGATTGCCAAAAAAGCGATGAAAGCAGGGATCAAGGTCATTTCTTTTGACTCAGGTGTGGCAGAAGAGGGGCGTATTCTTCATCTGGCTCCCTCCGGGGATGAGTTTATCGGCCGGAGCCAGGTAAAAATGATTGCCGGGCTGATTGATTACAAGGGCGAGATTGCTATTTTGAGCGCCTCTTCCCAGGCCACCAATCAGAATAGCTGGATCGAGTGGATGAAGAAGGAACTGGAAAAAGCTGATTACAAGGACATGAAACTTGTTTCCGTAGTATATGGAGATGATCTCTCAGACAAGAGCTACCGGGAAGCCATGGGATTGTTTAAATCACATCCCAATTTACGGGGAATTATCTCACCGACCACTGTGGGCATCGCAGCCAGTGGTAAAGCTTTAGAGGATACCGGTAAAGCCGGGAAAATCGAGCTTACCGGGCTTGGCCTGCCCTCGGAAATGAAACAGTATGTAAAGAATGGAACCTGTAGGGAGATGTCTCTGTGGAACCCAATTGATCTGGGTTATTCTTCAACCTACATTGCCTACAAGCTGGTAATGGGTGATTTCAGCGGCAAAAAGGGTGAAGTAATGAAGGTCGGCAGAATGGGCGACATAAGAATAGGCGACGGAAATGTGGCTATAATGAGCGAACCATATGTTTTTAATAAGGATAATATAGATAAGTTTGCAGCAATTTATTAATAGTCATATAATGATCCAGGGAGCAGGGTGTTTAGACATCCTGCTCTTTTCAATGTAAGCGGAGTACAGTAGTGGGACGCTCTATTTTAGAGCTCAAAAATGTCAGCAAATATTTCCCGGGCATTAAAGCGCTTGATGGTGTTGATTTCAAGATCAGGACCGGAGAAGTGCATGCGCTTATCGGTGAAAACGGGGCCGGTAAATCGACACTGGTAAAGATATTAACCGGTATCCATCAGCCCAGAACCGGCTCCATAATTCTTAACGGTAAAGAGGTTGAATTCAAAACACCACTGGTTTCCCAGGCCGCGGGAATTGCTGCTATTCATCAGGAAGCAACCATGTTTCCTGAGCTGACAGTTACTGAAAATATCTACATGGGACACCATCTTAGAAAATCACCTATTGGAATTCTAGATTGGCGGCAGATGAAAAAAAGAACTCAAGAGCTATTAGAAAACCTGGAATTGGATATTCAACCCAATACCCTGGTTAAAAATCTAAGTGTGGCGCAGAGGCATATGGTGGAGATAGTCAAAGCGCTCTCAATGGATGCGCGCGTTGTGATTATGGATGAACCTACCTCTTCGCTCTCTTTAAAAGAGATTGAGCATCTCTATAAAATTATTCGCAGGTTAAAAGCAGAAGAAAGGGCAATTGTCTTTATCTCCCATAAATTTGAAGATATATATGAGATTGCCGACTGTTTTACAGTATTGCGAGACGGCAAACAGAGCGGCCAGGGTGTAGTGGCAGAAACAGAGTTGGATGATATTATCAATATGATGGTGGGACGCAGCATTGATCAGATGTTTCCCAAGCGGGATGTGGAAATAGGTAAAGAAATCCTGAAGGTTGACAAACTCTCGCGTACCGGTATTTTCAAGGATGTTTCTTTTATACTGCACCGTGGAGAGATTCTCGGTTTTTTTGGCCTGGTAGGCGCCGGCAGATCAGAGGTTATGCAGACAATTTTTGGTATTGAGCGGGAAACCGGCGGCAGGGTTTCTCTTAGGGGGAGGGAAATACATATCTTGAATCCGCAGGATGCGATCAACTACGGCATGGTCTATATTCCCGAAGACAGGCAGCTTCAGGGCACTATCCTGGAAATGAATATCAGGGAGAATATAACCCTGCCTGTTATTGATCATTTGAGCAGGTATACCTTTCTGGATAAGAAACGGGAGCTCCGGATTACCGGCGAGTATGGCCGGCGTATGGAAATTAAAGCCTCAAGCTGGGAGCAGCAGGTAAACAACCTCTCCGGCGGCAATCAGCAGAAAGTGGTGCTGGCTAAGTGGCTGGCCACCAAACCTGAAATACTGATCATGGATGAACCAACCAGGGGAATCGATGTGGCAACCAAGGCCCGCGTGCATGAGTTCATCTCTGAACTGGTCGGAGAAGGTCTGGCAATTATTCTGATTTCTTCAGAGATACCGGAAATATTGGGCATGTCCGATAGGGTAGTGGTTATGCATGAGGGAAGAGTTGCCGCTCTCTTTAACCGGCAAGAGGCCAATTCAGAGAAGCTGGTTAAGGCTGCCGTTGGCGAAATTTTTAATTAAGGCGGGCGGTAGATGCTCAAATTGTTGAAACAACGGGAGTTCACGCTGTTTGTGCTCATAATTGTACTGTTGGCGGCAATCAGTATGCGCGCTCCTAATTTTTTAAATCTTGAGAACTTCAATGATATATTAAATGACACCTCTATTTTAGTAATGGTTGCCATCGGCCAGCTTCTGGTTATCGTAACCGGGGGTATCGACCTCTCAGTAGCTTCGAGTATTGCTTTAAGCGGAATGGCTGTTGGTATGCTTAACCAGCATTTCCCCGGTATTCCCATAGAAGTGA
>DRHE01000133.1 GCA_011049745.1 Spirochaetales bacterium
GGGTATCGGTAAACATACCGTCGTCCAGACCGGCGATATTAACCGGTACAAACTCTCCCTCCCTGCCGCTGATCGTATGGATTGCCGCGGCAAACAGATCCTTACCCACGCCCGTCTCCCCGGTAAGCAGAACCGTCTGCGGGGTATGGGCAATTGACTCCACATACATCAGCAGAGAATACATCCCGGGGTTATTGGTAACGATCGATCTGAAAGCCTCCGGCTGCTCCAACTCCCGGTTGATCAGGTGTCTGCTCAAGGATTTATTTTCCCGCTTTAGCTCCCTGATCTCAATAGCCCTGCTTACTGTGGTCTGTAGCTTTTTCTCTTCGATGGTCTTTACCAGGTAATCAAATACGCCCATTTTCATGCATTCAACGGCAGTGGCAACTTCGGTAATTCCGGTGATTATAATCACGGGAATATCGGGATACTCCAGGCGAATTTCCGGCAGTAATTCCTTTCCGGAAATAAGGGGCATATTCAGATCGAGCAGCAGCACATCAACAGCCCGGGAGGAGAGTATCTTCATAACCTGCCGGCCGTCCCGGCAGGTTATAATATTGTTTATCCCATTGGACTCCAGAGCGCCGCTCAAGCTCAACAGGATATAGGGTTCATCATCGACGATTAACACCGGATCATGGGGAAATAAATTTTGAGCCATTCTAACCCTCCGCTCTGGAATATTTTAGAGGAAGGGTTACAATTGCCCTAGTGCCCTGCCCCGGTTTAGAAAAATAATTTAAGCTGCCGCCGTGCTCCTCGATGATGGCGGAGGAAACTGAAAGACCAAGCCCCGATCCTCCGGTATCTCTCCTGGTGGTAAAAAAAGGGTCCTTTATTTTAAGAATAGATTCCGGAGGGATGCCGACTCCTTCATCCCGGATTTCCAGAATAATCTCTCTGTTCTTTTTATCGTAACGCGTGGCTACAAATATACTCCTTTCCACATTGGGAAGGGCCTGGCAGGCGTTTTGAAGCAGATTAATTACCACCTGTTCCAGCCTCTGGAAATTGCCCTTAACCACCGGAAGATCGGGGGTTAATTCCATTTTGAAGTTCCTGGTAGAGTTTTTAATCATATTGGAAACCAGGGTTAAAGCGGAATTTACCACCACATTGAGATTCACTATATTATCCAGCTTCGGGGAATCCTGGCGAGAGAATTCCTTTAAATCGCTTACAATGGCATTAATCCTGCCTGCGCTTTCCAGTATTCCCGAAAGATAATCCGCAACAGCATCGCGCATCCTGGAGTAGTTTATCCCTCCCAGGAGAAAATCTCCATTTTCACGGTAATAAGCTTCCAGAATTAGCTTCATATCTTCCCAGGCCTTTTTTAAGATCTGCCCGCTTAACATAATGGCCTGGTTAGGGTTGTTTATCTCATGGGCCACCCCGGCAACCAGTACTCCCAGGGAGGCCAGCTTATCGGCTTGAATAAGCTGCTTCTGCTGCCGGGCAGCCTGTTCTTCGGCCTCCTTTTTCTCCGTTATATCTATAATTGTGGCCATGTAGGCGGGTCTTCCTTCATAGACAATAGCCCTGGAATAGGTGTCAATCCACTTCAGTTGCCCCTGTTTGGTGATCAGCCGCTCCTGATAACGAATCGCCCCAGCTTTGTTCTCAATTTCCTCTTTTACCTCCCCCAGGACCAGGATCAGATCGTCCGGGTGGATCATCTTGACATATTCAAGAGGTTTCCAGTTCAATAGCTCCTCGTTGGAGTAACCGGTTAAATCGGAATAGGCCTGATTGGCATACTTTACCACCTCATCCTGGATAATAATTATGGCCAGCAGGGATTGTTCAGAGATCAGGCGGAACCTCCCCTCGCTCTCCTCCAGGACCGCTTTCCGGGCCCGGCGCAGCTCTTCATCCATGCGCTTGCGCCGCACGGCCAGGGCGAAGATTGTGGCCAGCCGCTCAATCAGGTCCAGGTCCCGATCATTATAATCGCGCTCGGAGTTGGCCACCGACACCTGGCCGACCAGGGTTTCTCCGATCAAGGCCGGCGCAGAGAGAAACCGGCGGATGGGAATGTGCCCTTCCGGGGTTCCCGAAGAGCGCGGATCGGTTGACGGTGAATTGGTCAGCAGAGGCTTTTTACTCTCCAAAACCCAGCCCCATAATCCCCTGAACTCTTTAAACACGATATCCTTATCTTTTACCCGGCAGTCATCCCAGATGTCCCTGGTCAGGGTGGAGCTGACCATGTGGCCTGTCTCCGGGTCGATATACCCCACAAAACCGAACCTGCTCCCGGTGAGCTTCCTGGCCTGTTCAAACACTGAATAGGAGATATCTTCTATGGACATGGGCGATAGGAGGGCTCGGGACAGCCCGGCGATTGCCGCACTTGCGCCTGCCTCTGTTTTTTCCAGCTCCCGATTCCGCCTGCGCAATTGTTCCAATTCCCGGATAAGCTGTTGTTTGCTTTTTTTTTCATCTTTCATTTTACATTACTTTTGCCTATTTTTCTGAAATTAGAGGCTATGGGCAAAAAGGAGTAGAAAAACCCGTAAAAGCTGATCTTCTTATCAACAGTTAAAATGGCTGCCGTCGCAAAATGGCGGGTTGCTGGTTTCACCGCAGGTGCAGATACTCACCTCCCGGGATTTTTCAATTATTAATTCGTAGGGTTTGCAGTCGGTGCCCTCATGGGAATTGTCGCAGTAGGGTAACTTGCTGCTCTTACCGCATAAGCAGTAATATATGGTACCCGCTTCTTCTCTAATTACTAATGGTTCTTTTTTTTCGCTCATGTAAACTTTACTCCTTAAAGACTGATCTGAAGTTTAATATAGCGGATAAATATCAGCCATTCAATAGTTTTAAATTCTCTTTTATCCAGGCCAGGTAGGCAGGACTACCATCAACAATGGGTAGAGCGATAAGCTCGGGCAGGTCATAGGCTGTCTCTTATA
>DRHE01000134.1 GCA_011049745.1 Spirochaetales bacterium
ATCCACCATAGCTATTCTTCCGGTTAGGGTTACACCCTCTATAATGTTACGCCTGAATATCATGAAAACAATAATAACCGGAAGAATAGCTATGGTGGATCCTGCTGTTGTGGATCCATAATCTATAAAGAAACGGTGCTGGAAAAGAGCCAAACCCACTTCTAGAACGAATTTTTCAGTGGTGCTGGTTATAATAAGTGGCCAGATAAAATAGCCCCAGGCATCCATAAAGGCAAATATGGCAAGAGCGCTCATGGCCGATTTTGATAGGGGAAAAATAACATTTAAAAATATTCCGAACTCAGAGCAGCCGTCAATCCGGGCGGCATCAATAAGTTCATCGGGTATGGAGGCTATATTCTGCCGCATGAAAAAAATACCGAAGCTCATTATAAGCCAGGGTAAAACGATACCGCCATAGGTATCAACCAATCCAGCTTTAGCCATGCTTAAATATAAAGGAACCATAAACACCTGGAAAGGCACCATAACTGTAGCCAAAAGGAGAAAAAATATTGCTTCTTTGCCAACGAACCGGTACTTTGAAAATACAAAGCCGGAGAGTGTAGAGGTTATAATTATGCTAACCGTAGATACTGCAGAAAGGACCAGACTGTTCATAATAAACCTGCCGAAGGGCCACCTTTGAAACACACCAATATAGTTTGACAAAGTCCAGTGATGCGGAAACAGCTTGGGCGGCCAGGAAAGAACTTCATCTGTCGGCTTAAAGGAGGTTAATATCATCCATACAAAGGGAAGAACCATAACGGCTGCACCAAATAGAAGGATAATATGCAAAAGTGCAGTTGTTGTTCCTTCAATTGTTTTCCGCGATAACCCTCTTGAAAGCATACCTTCCCTCACTTCTCCTTTGCAATTCTGAACTGAATTAAGGTTAATACAGCTACTATTATGAATAGCATCATTGCTTCAGCTGATGCATACCCCATCTTGAAAAATCTAAAACCATTCTCATAAATCTCGTATACTAAAACCCGAACAACATTTCCAGGCGCCCCTTGAGACCCTACGGTCATCACATAAACCTGGGTAAAGACCTGGAAAGCTCTTATGGATGAAATAACAAGGACAAACAGGGTGATGGGCTTGAGCAGGGGCAGGGTAATGCGTGTAAACCTCTGCCAGCCGTTAGCGCCGTCAATCTCTGCCGCTTCATAGTACTGTGGCGATATGCTCTTAATTCCGACTAAAAAAACCACCATATAGTAGCCGATAACCTTCCAGATGCTCATAATAGCAATTGACGAGAGCGCGCTTTTAGGATCAATAAGCCAAGCCTTTGATTCAACATCAAAAAATGACAAAAAGTAATTCAAAAGTCCGTAAGAGGGGTCATAGATCCACTTCCAGACAACCGCAACAGGAACCATGGAGGTGACAACAGGTATAAAATAAATTGTCTGATAGAAAGGGACAATTTTAACCTTCTTGCTGTTAAGACCTACAGCCAGCGCCAGGGAAATAACAACTGTAGCAGGAACAGTGAAGAGAACGAAAAAAACAGTGTTTTTTAATGCTCCAATAAACTCCTGGCTCTTAAACATCTTCACGTAATTATTAAACCCTATAAAGGGCTTAACTGCATCCAGAAGGTTCCACTTTTGGAAACTGAGAACAATTGTACTGCCAATGGGAATGAATCTTAAAAAGGAATAAAGCGCTAATGTGGGCAGGAGAACGTAGAAACAGAAAAGCAGTTGCTTTCTGCGGGTCTGATTAATCCGTTTCATTATAATTAAATAACCTTAGCTGGTAAGAAACTACCTGTCAAGACATGCGCATTAGAAAAACATAAGAATGGGTGAGCTTTCCGCTTTTCTTGCCCCTGAAATCACGGCTCTCACAATCCTAATAGTTTAATGGCATTCCCCTTTGCCACCTTTCGAAATGTCTCTTCAGATATTTTTCCCTCGTTCTTGAGGTTGGTAATGAACTCTGCCAGGGGAAGCGGTTTTGTCGGATCACAGATGTCGGTCCCAAAGAGAAGCCGATCCTGAAACTCATTGATGAAGGTCACGGCATAATCCCGATCACGGGCAAGGGCATTATAGCCGCTGTTGGCGGACAGGTCACCATAAAGATTTTGATATCGCCGAAAAAGCTTGGGCACCACCCCCTCTTTTTTAACAGCATAGGCAGGATACCCGGCTCTGTCCGCCGGTGTTTCAAGCTCTGCGATCTCTGCCCAGAAAGCAGGACCATGGCCTAAAATTTTAAGCCTGGGGAACTTAATAAGGCAGTTTTCAAGCTGCGGCAGCCCCGGATTATCATACAAACCGTAATCTCCGCCTATTCGATCAGAGATATCAAAGGTAAGGGGAAGGCCAACAGCTTCAACATGCTTGAAAAGGTTCTGAACCAGCGGGTGCATGAACGGGAGATTGGGCATTACCTCACCGACACCTTTAACGCCGCGGTCCTTATACCAGTTAAGCCAGATATCCAACTTTGCATCTGAGGAATTGCTGATTCCTCTAG
>DRHE01000135.1 GCA_011049745.1 Spirochaetales bacterium
GAAAAAAGTCCATCACAAATATTTTACTGAAGAAGCTAATAGGATTGGAACTAAGTTTAATGATAATTCAATGCAGGCATTAGAAACCGGTGTAGATATGAATGCATCGGAGGTAGATAGATTCTATAAACAAAAGCCGACATCGCAGCCAGAAGATGAAGGTGAGATTATGGTTGTACAGGTAGATGGTAAAGGTGTTCCGATGAAGCGAGGAGAAGTCGGGGTAAAATCAGCACAACTGGACAAAGGAGAGAAGCCAGGTACGAAAAAAGAGGCCGTTGTCACTGCTATTTACACTATATAGGGCCGTATAGACACACACCGGAGGACGTACTTTACGCACTTTTGCCTGAATTAGCAGACGATACTACAAAAAATAATGACTCTAAGCAAAAACGACCTGTTCCTGTAGAAAAAGGAGTTCTTGCTACTATGGACGGAAAAGATGTAGCCTTTGAGTATTTGACAGGCGAGATCAATCGAAGGGAAGGGAAACATATCGAACAGCGAGTAGGGTTAACAGATGGTGCCAAGCATTTACAAGACAGAGTTAAAGAGCATTTGCCTTCTTACACTTTGGCGTTAAATGTTATTCATGCTTCTGAATACATCTGGGATGCCGCAAACGCGTATTTGGGGGAGAAACATCCCGAACGTACAAATTGGGTAGGCATGAATTTGCTGGAAATCTTATCAGGCAGAACAGAGGGAGTGATTACAACCTTGGAAAGTATCTTATCTTAGAGAATACATCGCTTTCAAAGGCCCGAGTAAAAGCTATTAGCACAACAATAGGATACTACAAGCGGAATCTCCCTTATATGCAGTACGACCAATACCTGAAGAAAGGATTGCCTATCGGGACCGGGGTTGTCGAAGGAGCATGTGGACATTTGGTAAAAGGCCTAATGGAAGGTGCTGGAATGTGATGGACAAAACAAGGCGCTCAATCTATTTTCGATTTACGCGGTGCCCGCATGAACGAGGATTGGGATGATTACCAACAGCATTATCGAATAATCCAACACCACAGATTGTATGGTTCTGATTCAAATCCTCCATCAATAGTCGAAAACAACATGTCAGAGCGGGTTGCTTGAAAATATGTTTTCCACGGATTTTGGCCACCCTCAAATTAAATAGAGGCACAATATCGACACAGGTATTGCAGGAATATGCATTTGTTGCGTGCAAGAAATTGAATCAGAGACATGATGTTATACTTCGCCAGTCAAAATTACTGGAATCATTCGAAATTATCCGGCAATCACCGGAAATGATTCGAAGAGCTTTAGAGATAATGTACTCACATTTATTAGCCGTTTATTGATAATTTGCCGGTGAAAGGCAGCTCATATAGCCTACCTACATCATAGCCTACTCGCTTCATAGCTTACTTTGCTGCCCGAAACTGGCTTTTATAGATGCTGTAATAGGTTCCCTGCTTATTCAGAAGCTCCTCGTGATTTCCCCTCTCTACTATCATGCCTTCCTTTACTACCAGAATTACATCAGCCCGGCGGATAGTGCTAAGACGGTGAGCCGCTACAATACTTGTCCTGCCTTTGAGCAGTTTTACAAGCGCCTGCTGGATAAGCTTTTCGGTTTGGGTGTCCACACTGGATGTAGCTTCATCGAGGATGAGGATGCGGGGGTCAGCAAGTACTGCCCTGGCAATGGAGAGGAGCTGGCCCTGCCCCCTGCTTAGATTACTCCCCCCCTCCATAACCTTTGTGTGGTATGCTTCGGGCAGTTTCATAATAAAAGCATGGGCATTAGCCAGGGATGCTGCATCTTTAACTGCTTCGTCATCAGCATCTAAACGCCCGTAACGTATATTTTCCATGACCGTATCCGAAAAGAGGAATGTATCCTGTAGAACAATGCCCATCTGGCTGCGGAGGCTCCTGCGGGTCACATTGCGCACATCACGGCCGTCAATTAAAACCGATCCCTTTTCAGCATCATAAAAGCGGGCGATAAGGTTGATAATAGTTGTTTTACCCGCGCCTGTTGGTCCGACTAAGGCTATAGTCTGACCCGGCTCTGTAATTAAGCTCACTCCTTTTAGAACAGGCACATCCCTATCGTAGCTGAAAAAGACATTCTTAAACTCTATTTTACCTTCAAGCCGGGATAGATCTTTAGCATTATCTGCATCCGCTAGAAAAAGAGGATCTTCTAAGAGTTCAAATATCCTTTCTGCACCGGCAATGGCTGACTGCATATTGCTCCAAATATGGGATATTGCGCGCACAGGCTGGAAAAAGCGGCGCACATACTGGAGAAAAGCGACAATTATACCTACTGTAATAAGACCATGCAGCGCCAGATAGCCGCCGTATCCAAGGACTAAAGCCGTGCCTATAACACTTAAAACGTCCAGGGTGGGTGAAAAGGCTGCAGTAATGGTTTCGGCGTCTATGTTGGCTTCTCTGTTGGCTTTATTCACTTCCCTGAAGCCTGCGATATTTTCCCTCTGCCGGCTGAAAGCCTGAGCCACCCTGACTCCTGAAATATTTTCCTCAAGTTCGGCGCTCACCTGGCCAATTGTTTTTCGTGTTCGCCGGTAGGCCCTGCGAACTCGTTTCGAAAAAAAGAGGGTGCTTATGATCATCAAGGGCAGGATAGAAAAGCTTACCAGGGCTAAAGAGAGATTTAGAGTGAGCATGGCAATAAGAATGCCGGCAAGTGTTAAGATACTGCTTGCAAAACGGGTTATGCCCCGGCTTAGGACCCTGTTAATCACTTCCGTATCATTAGTCATGCGGGACATCATATCTCCCGTTTCCTGTTTATCAAAGAATCGTAATGATAGGGACTCAATTTTTCCGAATACCTGAGATCGCAATGTAAAAAGCACTTTCTGTCCCACAATTACCATTATGTAGAAACTGCCCGCACTGGCTGCCCACGATCCTGCATAAACGATAAAAAGCAGGAGCATGGTCCGGTTGAGAGAGTATCCGGCCTGAGATAATATCAGGCTGCCGTTAAGGAATGCCCACAGTATATCTACAGCCCTTCCGATTAAGATGGGAGCGGACACGGCAAGCAGGGTCTGTGCAATAGCTAAAAGGCCTGCCAGGAGAAGGCGGCTCCCGAAGGGTTTAAGGTAACCGGCGATTCGTTTCAGAGTGTACACCGGATTTTTTGCCCGGGTCGGCTCTATTTTTATCTGGTGGTGGCGGCCCATGGCGAATCCACTCATCCTGCAGTTTCCGGTTTTAACTGCGAATAGTAGATATCGGCATAAAGGGGGCTCTCTGCCATTAGAGATTCATGGTTACCCATAGCTGCGATTTTTCCATTATCTAAAACTATGATCTGATCAGCATTTCTAACCGTGCTTATCCGCTGGGCAATAACAAAGCACAGCCGCTCGCGGCGCAGGTCTTCTAAGGCCTGCCGGATTTTTGATTCAGCCTTAAAATCCACACTGCTCATGCTGTCATCTAATATGAGTATACGGGGATCGACCAGAAGAGCGCGTGCTATGGCAATACGCTGCTTCTGCCCGCCTGAGAGGGTAACACCTCTTTCACCCACTACAGTATTATAACCCTGCGGAAAAGATTCTATAAAAGGATGAGCCGCGGCTGTCCTGGCTGCCGCTGTAATCTCACTGTCAGTTGCCTCCGGTTTTCCGTAGGCAATATTTTCCCTTATTGTGGTGCCGAAAAGAATAACCTCCTGCAGTACAATGCCTATCTGTCTTCTTAAAGATTCTAAAGTAATATCCCGAATATCATATCCGTCTATGGTAATCCTTCCTTCGCTTACATCATAAAAGCGGGGAATAAGGTTAATCACTGTGCTTTTACCTGAACCCGTAGCCCCTAAAAGGGCAATCGTTTGCCCGGGGAGGGCGGTAAAGCTGATACGGCTCAACACCGGCGCAGTACCCTTGAAATAACGGAAGGTAACATTCTCAAAAATCAACTTCCCCTGAATGGGCGGCAGCCTGGCTGCGCCTGGTTTTTCTACTGTCTCAGAGCTTGCATCAAGAACTTCAAAGATACGCTCGGCACAGGCTGCTGCCTGGGCAATGGTCATCAAGAGCATTCCGAGTATCATCATTGGGAACATACTCATCATCAGATAGCTCATAAATGCTACCAGCTCGCCTATTGTCAGGTAGTTGGCCAGTACCTGGTACCCGCCTGCCCAGACCACAACCAAGGTGCTTATATTGGCCATTGCAAATATAAGCGGCATACCTGAAGCGATATATTTTCCTGTACGGAGGTTAATGTCCCGAAGGTCCCGGTTGCTTTTTGCAAACCGCTCTTCTTCAAAGACTTCACGGGCAAATGCCTTAACCACTCGAATGCCTGTTATACTCTCCTGGAGCCGTGTATTTAACAGGCCAAGCTTCTCTTGAATTATTTTAATAAAGGGGCTGATTATCCGGGCGAATAGGAAGAAGATTAAAAAGGCCAGTGCCATAACAGGCAGAACCATAAAGGTCAGTTTCCAGTTGATGTTGTAAAGAAGAATAATACTTCCCCCCATCATGATTAGGGCATTCAATAGCTGGATAACCCCCCTGCCGATAAATTCCCTTACCAGGTCAACATCGCTTGTTGCACGTGTAAGAAGCTGCCCGGTCTGAGCACGATCGTGGTAGCTGAAGGAGAGGTGCTGGACCTTTTCATAAATATGGTTGCGCAGGTCGAAGGCCACTCCATGGGAAACCCTGGTAGCAAGATAACCCTGGATAAAGGAAAATAGAGCCCCCATTAAAGAGAAAGCGATAATTAAGCCGGAACCCAATATGATTATACGTGGTACGCGAAGCGTAATCCCTCTGTCGATAACAATCTGCATTACTTTAGGTATTGCCAGGTTAATGGCTGAGCTTAAAAGCAGGCTTAAAAGCACACCTGCTGCAGTATATTTATATGAGAGCAGGTACTTTATGCAGCGGAACAAGATCTTAAAGCTTCCCTTCTTGATGTTTTTTACTGCAGTATCCGCCCTTTTCAAATGAAAAACCCCCTCCGAAGTGGATAGACTATTTTCTTTAAAAAATCAATGCTAAAAGCCTGCCTTGACTTTAACAGAGCGGGGGATTATCGTAGATTCCGTAGATTTTAATTAAAGAACTGTTATATGGATTCAAAAATAAAAGGTATTGTTAAGGAAGTAAAAAGAGAAGCAGAGAGAGAAGAGGCTCTTATACGGCATAGGGTATCAAGGGCTTTCGATGAAATTGAAACACTTAAAATTGACTTCCTTAACATTGACCCCGATCTCAGGGCGATGATTCTTTTCGGATCTCTGGCGGAAAATCGGGTTAAGTCCATTCATTTTGATATGGATTTTCCGTTTCGACATATCCGTATCTTTTGATTTATAAATACTTTCAAATTAGCTCTTCCCCTGGCTATTGCCACTATCACGTGGTTGGGATCGGGGCGATAACCTCCCGCAACTGCGGTTTTTCCTTGTATTTCTCTTCAAGGTTTGCCGCTCTCTCCAGGTTCACGTAATCCCTGCTCTGGAAGGAGTAGGTGAAATTGGTATGTATATCGTAGTTGCCCTGGAGCAGGGCATAGGTGTCCTCGGTCATTACCAGTTCCTCATCAGTGGGAATTATAAATATCTTGACCCTGGAGTCTTCAGCAGAGATCAGGGTTTCGCCGTTCCTGGTCCTGGATATGTAATTTTTCCTGTTGTCGAGCTTGATACCCAGTTCTTCCATGCCTTTGAGTACTACTTCTCTTAAAATTGGTCCCCGCTCGCCAACACCGGCGGTAAATACAATGGCGTCAACCCGGTTCAAAACAGCTGAATAGGCGCCGATATATTTTTTCAAACGGTAGGCTTCAATGTCTATGGCCAGTTGAGAGCGCTCATCGCCCTTTTCAGCGGCAATCTCGATATCCCGCCGGTCCGTGTATTGACCGGTTATGCCAAGCACGCCGCTCTTTTTGTTGAGCATGTTCTCCGCCTCTCTTGCCGTAAGGTTTTCCTTTTCCATCATGAAATTCATAATTGCGCAATCGTGATCGCCGGCGCGGGTTCCCATAACCAGGCCTTCCAGGGGTGTAAGGCCCATGGAGGTGTCTACTGAAATCCCATTGCGTATGGCATTGGCGCTCGCTCCATTGTCGATGTGCAGGCAGATCAGATTGGTCTTGAAAGGATCCCGGCCCAGCAGGACTGCGGCCCTTTTGGCTACATAGAGAAAGGAGGTGCCGTGGAAACCGTAGCGCCGCACTCCATGCTTTTCATACCAATCATAGGGCAAGGCATAGATAAAAGCTTGTCTGGGCATTGTCTGGTGCCAGGCCGTATCCATAACAGCGCAGTGGGGGATATCGGGCATGATCTCCCTGGCTGCCTCTATACCCATAATATTGGGCGGGTTATGCAGGGGGGCAAGATCGGAAAGCTCTTTAAAGGTTTTTAAAGCCTCATCAGTGATAACAACTGATTTAGCGAACTTCTCGCCTCCATGCACCACACGATGGCCTACGGCTTTGATCTCATCCGCGTCTTTAATTGCCCCGATCTTAGGATCCATCAGGGTTTTCATAACCAGTTCTATAGCTATCTTATGGTTGGGGCAGTCATGTTTAATTGTGACATTGCCCTTGTCTTTGGCATAGTGCTTGATAAAAGAACCACCAAGAGTGACCCGCTCAACCAAACCTTTGGCCAGGACCTCTTTAGAGTCCCAGCGGTAGAGCTGATATTTTAAGGATGAGCTGCCGCAGTTAAGCGTGAGAATATCCATTAAAATCTCCTTTTTTGTTGTTTAAATTATTTATTCAACGGATGGCTTATTTTAGAAAATGAAGAGTGATCTGTCAATCAAATGATGTTTGAAATTTGAGATGAAGAACTGCAGCAGAGGTTGTTATACAACCGCGCACAGGCCCATTTGTAAATTAATGTAAATCAAAGTAGTCAGCCGGAGCCGGAAGCGATCAGGGTATGAAGTTGGTCCGTTTCTTGCTGTATTATCAAAGTGAGCGAAGTGAACAAAGCCTTTAGCCTGTGGCTCTTTTTCTACCTTATTCTGTTCAATCAAGGGGTGTCGGCCCAGGATTTCAAAGCGGAAATTAAGAGTGAGATGGAGAATTTCCAGCTTTTTAAGAACCGCTGCCTGGCACAATGGCCCGGCTACCGCCTGCTCCTGATTCAGGAACAGGAAAAAGCTGAACCCATCGAAATTAGGGTGGGTTTCTCCACTCCACTGATTACCTGGGGTCCCTTGAGCCATTTCGGCCTGGCCAGAATGGTGTTAAACCCACTGGGTTACTCCCCCGGCAGCACTGTTTTTAGCGAAAGGTCAGGTTTCCGCCTGGATTGCAGTTTCAGCGGCGGCAGCCGCCGGGGTTTTGTTATTGAACCATTGCCGGACAAATTGGGGCTTTTTCTCTGGGAAGGGGAGGGCCTGCCGTCAAAGGTCGGTGCATTTGCAGAGCTGAGCCCGGTAAGCGGCCTGCAGCTGGAGGGTATCATTCTGACCATGACTACTGAAGGTTTCCGGGCTGTGCCCCAATCCGATCAATGGTTCAGTGAGAGAGCGCCCTTTCCAGGAGGGCGGCTCCACCACCTGGGGGGCAGAGTTAACTGGCAGACACCACTGCTGCATATTTACTCCTCCTTAGTGGCCTGCGGAGGTGAAGGGCTGATGCCCGGTTACTTTATTAATCTTGATCTGCGGCTTAAGAACCGCTTTTTTCCTTTAGAACTACTGATGGGCTACTGTTCAGCTGATTACTTTACACCGGATGGTGAAATTATAGATGACTGGCTCAGATTCGGAGCAGAGTCAGAGTATTCCCTGTCCGGATCAGCAGTAATCAGCTTGACCTACCAACGAAAGGTCTTACATGGCCTTCATGGACAGAGATATTTGCCGGGCTGGGAAAGCCTGGGCTTTAGTGCGAAGAAGGAATTTAAGCCGGGGCAGGAGGTGACGATAACTGTCGAATCAGGGGCAACAGGGAAAATTGATTATGATGAAAAGGGAGGAAAAGCGAAAAGTCTGGCCAGTGAAGCAGCTCTTGGTTTCTCTATCGCAGGCGGCGAGCTCAAAGGCTATTTTAGCAGCGAGTGGGGTGAAGAGGAGCTGCCGGAAAAGAAATTCTATCTGAAGGGCAGCCGCCGGAGTGAAAACGCATTTCTCACTTTGGAATGGCGCACTTTTTTCAAAGAGGCTTTCAGCTATTCACTGCTTCTGGAAATCGAAGTTAAGGGATCTTCTAAAGCAGGCTCATCCACTGCCGGCAGCAGGCGTTTCTATCTAAAAGGCGGTCTTGAGGAGCTGCCGGCCGAAGAATGGCGGTTTTTAATGTCCGGCCCTTTGCCCTTTGATAACTTTTTCTTAAGAATTGGCTGGGAAGCGGAGAATTGAATCAGTTGATTTTGAGCAGGAATTTAGCTGTCTCAAAATAGATAGTCAATCCCGACACATCGATTATGGTGGCAATTAATGGTCCGGCCATTACGGCCGGATCCTTTCCCAGCCGGTCAATAATTACCGGGGCTATGGTGCCCACCAGGGTGGCGATAATTACCACAAAGGTCATGGCCAAACCCACAGCCATAGCTTGATCCAGGGAAATATAGGGCGGAAAAAACATTGAGCGGCCGATTGTCAGCAGGCCTAGAGTCAGACCGATTGTGGTTCCCACTAGAATCTCTTTTATTAAAATACGCCGGAGATCACGAAAATGGATCTCGCCGGTGGCCAGTCCGCGGATCATCAGGGTAGCTGATTGGGTGCCGGAGTTGCCGCCGGTGCCGGTGACAATTGGTATAAAAAAGGCCAGAACCACAGCTGCCTGCAGCACAGCCTGGTAATGGGCTATAACATTGGTGGTAATAGTGGCAGCCATAAGCAGAATAATGAGCCAGGGAATTCTTTTCTTTACCAGAGCGAAGACCGAACTCTCGAGGTAGGGATCGGTACTTCCCCCCATAGCTCCCATTTTGTAAATGTCTTCGGTCTGTTCTTCCCGGATAACGTCGATGATATCGTCAAAGGTGATAATACCGAGCAACCGGTTATAGTGGTCGACAACGGGCAGAGCCAGAAAATCATAGGTTTCCAGAATAACGGCAGCTTCTTCCCGGTCTGTATCGTCAAATACCGAAGTGACATTTTTGACCATAATATTTTCAATCAATTCTTCATTTTCTGCGGCCAGGATATCACGCAGAGAGACAACGCCTATAAGCCTTTGGAGCTGATCCAGGATATAGATATAATAGATGGTTTCAATGCTGGCCGCACTCTTCCTGACCCAGGTTAAAGCCTGGGCAACAGTCAGGGAGGAGCGCAGGGCCAGGTAGCGGGGAGTCATCAGGCCGGCTGCATCATCTTCATCAAACTTCAGCAGGAACTGGGTCTCCCTCTTTGCCTCTTCACCCAGGGCATTCCAGACAGCTTCACGAACCTCCGGGGATACAGATTGAATGAAGTCAGTTAAATCGTCAGGGTCCATCTCGGCTAATAAGATCTTCAAATGCTCACCGGTAAGTGAGGTTATCAGAGCTTCCTGCTTTGAGAGGGCTAAAGAAGTGATCAGATCCACTTTCTGTTCTATGGTAAGTCCGGTGAATATTTTGACCTCTTCTTCTTCACTTAAAGAATCCCACTGTTCAATAAGCTCAGGTAGGGGCACTTCGGCCAGCGCCTCCTTAAGCTCTTTTTCCTTCATCAGCACCAGGTATTCCCTGATATTCTCCATGGTTTTACTCATAGTCAGTTACTCCATTCACCAATTAAAAGTATCTCTCTTTCCAGTTTATAGCCGAACGCGGCATATACTTTTTCTTCAATAAATTCTATCAGTTTAAGAACATCCGCAGCTTCACTTTTGCCGGTATTGACTATTAAATTAGCATGGGACTGTGAAATTTCAGCTCCACCGATTTTGTAACCCTTTAATCCCAAAGAATCAATTACCTTACCGGTTGGCCGGCCGAAATCGCGGTTGTTTTTAAATATCGATCCGGCACAGGGAAAGAGAAAATGTCCCTTTTCAACTCTGTCCTGTTTATATTGATCCATTTTATCCTTAATCTGCTCCTTATTGCCGGGAGCAAGGTGAAAAAAACCCTTTAAAATAATCGAGTTGCCTGACTGGAAGGGTGATTTTTTATAACCGAATTCTTCAGGGGAAACTCTTAAACGTCTGAGCTGCAGATTGTCATCTAAAAGCTCCACTGCCGCTAAAATATCGGAAACTGAAAAGCCGTAGCAGCGTGCATTCATCCAGATTGAGCCGCCAACGCTGCCCGGCATGGAATAGAGAAACTCCATGCCGGATAGGGCCAGGTATCGGGCTGCCAAACTGGCCTGACTTGCAGCCATACCACAGTGGACGCCGAATAACTCCTTTTCCGGTTCAAAAAAAGATCCGGAAAATAATGAGAGATCGATTACTATGCCCCTGATCCCCCGGTCGGATACTAAAGAGTTGGCGCCTTCACCCAACAGGAAAAAGGGCAGCTCTTCATTTAGACAGAGGTGATAGATCTTTTTCAGTTCTTTTAGGTTCTGAGGGGTTACAAAAACATCAGCCGGCCCGCCGATACGGAAAGAAGTATGGCTGCTCATGGGTTCGTTGAAGAGAATCCGGCTTCGCATATTGATTTTTCTTACTAATTTCTTTAAGTTCTTCACAGTACCATTTTACAGGTAAAACCCAATTTTATCTACTTGCTGCACGGAGGAAGCATTGACTCTCAAGCTTTTTAATACCCTGGGACGAAAAATAGAGGATTTTGTGCCAATAATTCCTAATGAAGTCGGCTTATATACCTGCGGGCCTACTGTTTATAATTTCGCCCATATAGGCAATTTGCGTACCTATCTCTTTGAAGATATTCTGCGGCGCACCCTTGAGTATCTGGGGTACAGCGTAAATCAGGTTATGAATGTGACTGATGTGGGCCACCTTACCGACGATGCTGATCAGGGTGAAGACAAAATGATGAAAAGCTCAAGGGAGCAGGGAAGAAGTGTCTGGGATATTGCCGAGTTTTACTCCGAAGCTTTTTTTAAGGATCTGGAATTACTCAATATTTTAAAGCCCACGATTGTCTGCAAAGCAACAGAACATATTACTGAGATGATCGAGCTGATCAAGCGGATAGAGGATAATGGTTTTACCTATTCTGCCGGCGGCAACCTCTATTTTGATATTGCCAAAGCAAAAGATTACGGTAAACTGGCCCTGCTTAATCTACAGGAGTTAAAAGCGGGCGCCAGAATTGAAGTGGATAAGAACAAAAAAACCCCCCATGATTTTGTGCTCTGGTTTACCCGTTCAAAATTTGAACACCAGGCAATGATGTGGAATTCTCCCTGGGGACGCGGCTATCCGGGCTGGCATGTTGAGTGCAGCGCCATGTCCATAAAGTATTTGGGAGAACAATTTGATATTCATTGCGGCGGTGTGGATCACATTTCCGTGCATCACACCAATGAAATTGCCCAGTCGGAAGCGGCTACCGGAAAAAAATGGGTAAACCACTGGCTGCATGGTGAGTTTCTGGTATTGAATAAGGAGAAGATGGCTAAATCTTCAGGGAAATTCCTTACTTTAGCGGCTTTGCTTGAACAGGGCATTAAACCCCTTGACTACCGTTATTTCTGTTTAGGGGCTCACTACCGCAGCCAGGTTCAGTTCAGTTTTGAAGGTCTGGAGGGCGCTAAAGCAGCAAGAGCTAATATGGCGGAGCGACTGATCCATTTGCAGGGTGAGGTTGAAGAGAGCGGAGCGGAACCCGGCGAAACTGTGCCGGGCGAAAAAAAAGGGGCTGAAGCAGAAGAGTACCTGACTGCTTTTAAGAAAAATATATGCAATGATCTGAACACACCCAGGGCGCTGGCCGATTTCTGGGGTCTTTTAAAGGATAATGGCATCCAGGCGGCGGAAAAACTTAAAATCCTCTATGAAATGGATAAAGTTCTGGGGCTTGATATCGCTAAGTTTAAATTACAGGATGAGGAAATCGATGAGCAGATCAAAATGCTTATCAAAGAGAGAGAGCTGGCCAGAGCCGAGAAGGATTTCCGGAGAGCAGATAGAATAAGAGCGGAGTTGAACGGGCGTGGAATAATCTTAAGGGACACACCCTCGGGAACAGGGTGGCGAAAGAAGCAGGCAGGGTGAAAATCGATCAGGGGCTTTTCGAAGAAGCATATGAAACCCTTTACCCTTTAATCCACAAACTGGCCTATCATATTACCGGAGATGTGGAGCAGGCTGAGGATCTCTGCCATGAA
>DRHE01000136.1 GCA_011049745.1 Spirochaetales bacterium
CAGCATACCGGACTATTTGACGGGTCTATAAGTGTATATAAAATATTTTCTGGGCAGCCGATCTATTTGTCTGAATTTGTATTTACTCACTTATCGGTAAAAAAGAAGGATCGAGCGGCCGTATTTTCTCTTATCCTTCAAACTGATACCACCAATGACATCAGGCAGGGATTCTTCGGTAGGCAGGTGAATAATAAGCTCGCCCCCGGGATTCAGCAGCTTGCCATCCACAACACCGCCTATAATCTCAGCCTTCTGCCTAAAGATAAAGGGAGGATCAAGATAGATAATATCAAAAGATAACTCCCCTTCTTTCCGGTGTTTGATAAATCTCTCCACCGGCATTATAAAGATCTTTATCTCCGATTCCACAAAAGCGGTATTTCCCTTGAGTGTTACGGACTTGCGGTAATCCTTTTCCACCAGGACAACAGGTTCCGCCCCACGGGAGGCCGCTTCTATGCCCACAACTCCTGAACCGCTGAAAAGGTCTAAAAAACTCATTCCGGATAAGTTTCCCAGAATTGCAAAGAGAGATTCCCGCATACGGTCCATGGCCGGCCGGATAACACCCCTGGGGCAAATGATCTTTCTTCCTTTATACAGACCACCGGTAATCCTCAATATTTCAACCTCCAGCCAGCACTAAGTCGATATGATCCGCCATTCCTGCCAATACCCGCTTCATCTTGCTATTCTTCCTTAAGGAGACCTCAGGATCATCAGCAACTATTTCCATGGCATCCTGCCTGGCCCGGCGGCAGATCTTAATATCCCGGACAGGATCGGAAATTCCCGGTTTCAAAAAACCGGATTGCCTTACACCCAGGAACTCACCCGCGCCCCGGATATTAAGATCCTCTTCAGCAATCTGAAAACCATCATCAGTAGTCATAATTACCTTTAGCCGCTTAATACCCTCTTCAGTCAGCCGGCGGCTGTATATCAAAAAGGCGTAAGCCTGTTCGCAGCCGCGGCCCACACGGCCCCTTAGCTGATGCAGAGTTGCCAGACCGAATCGTTCCGCATGCTCAACCACCATACAGATCGCGTTAGGTATATCAACACCAACCTCCAGCACACTGGTGGCCACCAATATATCAATTCTACCTGCTGCAAAATCTTCCATGATATGCTGCTTAACTTCTTCAGCTATGCGGGAATGAACCAAAGCCAAACGTAATCCGGGAAAAACTCTCTTTTTCAGATGCAGGAACATCGCTTCCGCATTCTTCAGCTCCAGCTTTTCAGATTCCTCAATTAAGGGGTAGACAAAATAGGCCTGCCCGCCTTTCTCTATTTCCTGCAGCACCCGTGCATAAACCTTCTGTTCATTACCCTGCCGGGTCAGATGGGTAATTACCGGCAGCCGTCCCTCGGGTTTTTCTTTTATCTCTGAAAGATCAAGATCTCCGAACAGGGTCAGGGTCAGGCTGCGGGGTATAGGGGTGGCTGTCATCAGCAATAGATCGGTGCTTTGTCCTTTGCTGAGAATAGCTCCCCGCTGGCGAACACCGAATCTATGCTGTCCATCAATAATTGCCAGACCGAGTTTTTTAAAGTGTACATTGTCAGAAAAGAGGGCCTGGGTACCGATTAAAAGATCGATGCCACCGTTGCTCAATGACTCAAGCAGAGTACCCCGCAGCTTCTGCGATAAGCTGCCCGAGATAAAACCAACGCGAATGCCCAGGGGGCCCAGCAGATTGGCTGCATTTTCCGCATGCTGACGGGCCAGGAGCTCGGTTGGCGCCATAAAAGCCACCTGTTCACCGGCTTCAATTACCGAGATGGAGGCGAGAAAAGCAACCAGGGTTTTACCGCAGCCCACATCTCCCTGGAGCAGCCTGGCGCTGGCGTGAGGGGCAAAGAGATCCTCCTCTATCTCCTTAAGAGCTTTCTCCTGCCCCCAGGTCAAGACAAAGGGGAGGCGTTGTAACAGCCGTTTTTTAAGCTCTCCGTCAATTCTCTTTCTTGACTTAACACTGTCCCGCCTTTTACGGCTTCGCTTCAATAGAATCAACTGCTGGAAAAAAAAATCTTCATAGATCAGAGCCTCTTTAGCCGCTCTCAACTGTTCGAAGCTCTCGGGAAAGTGGATCCACTCTATAATTTCAGCCTTGTCAGGAAAATTATAACGGCGGCTCAATTCCGTTGGCAGTTCATTCTCCAGATCTTTAGTGATAAGGGCCAGGGCCTGTTTCATTATCCTGCGCAGAGATGCGGCAGTTAGATTCTCTGTCAGAGAGTAGAAAGGAATTATCTTACCGAAGCTGGCTGCGTCTTCCTGATACTCCTCGATCTCAAAATTAGAGCTCACTCTTTCACCATTGCGGAGATGGAACTTTCCCGACACCCAGAAATATTTCCC
The DNA here is from genome assembly GCA_011049745.1 of Spirochaetales bacterium. Classification (GTDB taxonomy): domain Bacteria; phylum Spirochaetota; class Spirochaetia; order SZUA-6; family DRHE01; genus DRHE01. The sequence continues at coordinate 2,372 of DRHE01000136.1, forward strand.
CGCAATGAACACCTTTGCCAAATAAGGCCGCCCGAAACAGAGCAGGTATGCACTGCCGGAAGGATCTGAGATTTTTACCCTCAATGTCCTGGCCCTGCCGCGGCCGATCCATTCCTTACGCGTTATGCTGATCTTTACATTGATCCGTTCTTTTTTAAGTGCCGAGCTTAATGGCTCGGCACTACGCCGGTCCTGATAATCTTTGGGGAAATGGCTGATAAGATCACCAAGGCTCTTGATTCCCAGCCGGGCAAGAGCCCTCTCCAGAACCGGACCCACTCCGTTAAGGCTCCTGACTTCCTGGCGATCTTCACCGAGAAACACAGTAATTACATTACACTGGCAGAGTGTACAGCAGCTCAATTAACCTGCTTAGTACAATACCTCCCAGCAATCTGATGAAGAAAATCAGGCCCAGGGTAATATAGAGATATTGATTATAACTGAGCTCACGCCTGGGTCGCAACAACCGCGCCACCAGATCGATAATGGGTTGAAACATTAGCTTTATCATGCGCAACAGGGGTGACTCACTATTCCTGGAGAAGAGAGTGCTGACAATCTGTACCACACCCAGGACCAGGAATAGAAGCAGGATAAAAGAGAGACCGCCCCAGAGAGCGCTGATTATTGAAGCAAGCAACAGACCAATAGTGATCCGCTCGTAAACCAGCAGTACATTGACCAGGTCCAGGGCTACCACTAAAACCAGGATACCTGCCAGCGGGGTAAAATCAAACATTCCCTGTTTTAAAAAAGTGATCCGGGAAAAGATCTCCAGATAGGGATCGGTGGCCTGTTTCAGCAGCTCTCCTGCTTTCCCTTGAAAGCTGCCCTTAAACCAGGTCAATATTATTCTTATCGATAAGATCATCAAGTATACTATTAAAAAACCATTTAAAACTCTTAATACCAACAAAATTTTACTCCTTTTACGATCAGATTATTCTATAGAAATTGGAATCGCTGAAAATCCCCTCAGAAGAGACAATCATCTCAAAAGCCCGGCGCGCCTGTCTCTCTTTTACAAGATCTACAAGCACAAAAAGATTTGATGGGCGGGACAGATCCAGCCATTTCTGCTGCACCGATTCAATATTAATATTATTCTCCGCCAGGATGGCGGTCACGGTTGCCCAGATTCCCGGGTGGTTTTCAGTGACAAAATGGAAAAAGTAGCGGTAAACCAGCTCCTCAACAGGGAAAAGGTCAGCTCTGTCAAAGGGATTACTGGGGAAGGAATCCGTTCTCCACTTTACCACAATACCCTTGAGCAGATCCCCCAGGTCCGAAGCTACCGAAGAAGCAGTTGCCCGCCCGCCCGCACCCCGCCCCTGGTAAACTGATTTGCCGAGAAAATCCGACTCCAGGAGCACGGCGTTATACTCATCGCGAACTGAAGCCAGGGGATGATCTCGGCCGACCAGTGCGGGAAATACGGTAACCGCCGGTTGACTGTCAACCAGCTTAGCTTCGGCCAGCAGCTTGAAAACAAAGCCGGCAAAGCGGGCAAATGCTATTTCTTCAGGTGTAATATGGGTAATTCCTTCAACCAGGATCCGGCGGTAATCTATCCAGGTACCGAAGGAAATACTAGCCAGCAGACTGATCTTCTGGGCAGCGTCAACTCCCTCCACATCCATTGCCGGATCTTTTTCGGCAAAGCCCGCTTCTTGCGCCTCTTCAAGGGCTTCCTGAAAGGTAATCTCCCTTTCAGTCATTCTGGTTAAAATGTAATTGGTGGTTCCATTTACTATGCCGCTGATCCTGGTAATCCTGTTGGCCATCAGGCTTTCCCTGATCACCTTAATAATCGGAATTCCCCCACCAACCGCGGCTTCAAATTTCAAACGGACGCCGTTTTCTCTTGCCAGTTCAAACAGCTCTTCACCATGTTCAGCGAGGAGTGACTTATTGGCCGTTATCACCTGCTTGCCCCTGCTCAGGGCCTGGCTGACGAGTTTATAGGCAATTTCAACCCCGCCGATTAATTCAATGATAATCGAGATCTCAGGATCTTCTATAATATCATTAAAGCCCTGGCTGAAGATATTATCGGGAGCGCCTTCACGTTTCTTAGGTAGATCCTTTACGCCGATTCTCGCAACCTGAACATCTACACCAAGACGTTTTTTAAAGCTGTCGCCATTCCTGGCAATCAGCTGGTAAAGGCTGGAACCGACCGTTCCATAGCCAATTAAACCGATCCTTATTCTTTCCATACCGCTTCCACCAATGGATACTCCATTACTCCTTTTAAAACCTGGTCATCTGCAGAAACGCTTATCTGGTTTGATGCCTTGATAATCACTTCCTCTTCCTCCTTAACCAGGTGAAAATATACAGCACATTTGCCCACTCTTTCAATCATATAATCCCTGATGGGCAGCAAATTCTCTTCACTCGCCAACTCTGTGCACAGCCGCACATGCACCGCCCTCGGTTCAGGCGCTTTCAGTTCTGCGGGCTTGCCGATTGTCTCTACTTTGAGCTTGGCATCGCCGCGGCTCTTATCAACCCTTCCGCTTACTGCAACAATTGTATCTTTGACAATTAATTGCCGCTGCGCCTCATATATATCGGGAAAGAAGATCAGCTCGATTGAACCACGGTAATCCTCCAGTTCAGCGAAGGCCATTCGTTTTCCGCTTCTGGTAATGATCTCTTTCAACTCCTTAAGCATACCAATCAGGGTATATTTACCCCTATCCCGGGCTTTCTCCAACCGGGAAAGATCCAGACGAACATGCTCATTTATCAGATCACGGTAGCGGTCAAGGGGATGTCCGGAGAAAAAGAAGCCCAGTATCTCCTTCTCGTGCTTGAGCCTTTCGCGGCTGGGCCACTCTTCAAATTTCTCCAGCTCCACAATGGAAAGCCCCTCCTCATCATCAAAGAGACTCTCCTGGCCGTATTTCCGGTTTTCTTTGACGCTGTTTACCATGTCCAGCACTTTATCAAGATTATTGAAAAGTGTGGCGCGGTTCTCTTTAAACGAGTCAAATGCCCCGCTGTAAATAAGGGTTTCCACCACCTTCCGGTTAACCGTTTTCAGCTCTACACGCTCCAGGAACTGGACCAGATCCTTATAGGAACCGTTGCGTTTTCTCTCAAGGCTGATCTCTTCTGCAGCAGCCGTGCCCAGGTTTTTCATACCCAGAAGACCGTAGAATATTTTCCCGTGAACAACGCTGAAGTATTTTTCTGAAAGGTTGATATCCGGAGGCAGGATCTCCAGCCCCATTTCCCTGATCTCACCTATATAGCCGGCCATTTTATCGGTATTGCTGATTTCGTTAGTCAGGTTGGCGGCCATGAACTCAGCCGGGTAATTGGCTTTCAGGTAAGCTGTCTGATAGGCCAGCACTGAATAGGCGGCTGCATGGGATTTATTGAAACCATAGCCGGCAAAAGGGATCAGCAATTCAAATATTTTAATACCGTCAGCAGTTGAATAGCCATTCTTCCTGGCGCCATCCAGGAACTTGGCTTTCATCCTGTCCATTTCCTCCGGTTTCTTTTTGCCCATGGCCCTTCTCAGGATGTCAGCCTCACCCAGGGAAAAGCCCGCTACTTTCCGGGCAATCTCCAATACCTGCTCCTGGTAGACGATTACCCCGTAGGTCTCTTTCAGAATAGACTCCAGCTCAGGCAGGGGATACTTCACAGGGGTTTTTCCCCTTTTAGCCTCGATAAACTGGTCGATAAACTGCATAGGACCGGGCCGGTACAGAGCATTCAGGGCTATCAGATCCTCGATCTTTTCCGGTTTGGCCTTTTTTAATATTCCCTGCATGCCGGAACTCTCAAACTGGAATATGCAGGTGCTTTTCCCCCTGCCCAGCATTTGAAAGGTTGCCTGATCATTCTCAGGGCTCTCCTTGAAATCCAGCTCTACGCCCCTGGATTTGAGGAGCTCCAGGGTATTCTTGATCAGGGTAAGGGTTTTTAAACCCAGGAAATCCATCTTTACCAGCCCCACATCCTCCAGGTAGTTCATGCTGTACTGGGAGGAAATCGCTCCGGTCTTGGGGTCACGGTATAGGGGAACATAATGCGTCAATTCCTCTTTACTGATAACAATGCCCGCGGCATGGGTGGAAGCATGACGGTTAAGTCCCTCGAGTTTGCGGCTGATATCGATTAGATCCTTATAGCGCTTCTCCTGCTTATACATTCCGGACAGCTCAGGCTCCAACTTTAAGGCCTCATTTATGCTTTTGCCGAAAGGGATCAACTTGGCAATGGCATCGGCCTCTGCATAGGGGAAATCGAGCACCCTGGCCACATCCCTGATCACCGCTTTTGCCTTGAGCGCTGCAAAGGTAATGATCTGACCCACCTTCTCCTTGCCGTACTTCCCGGTAACATAATCAATAACCTCCTGCCTGCCCTCATAACAGAAGTCGATATCAAAGTCAGGCATGGACACCCTTTCAGGATTTAAAAAACGCTCAAAGATAAGATGATACTTGAGGGGATCAATATCGGTAATCTCCAGACTGTAGGCAACCAGGGAACCGGCGCCCGAACCGCGGCCGGGTCCCACCGGGATACCTCTTTCTTTGGCAAAATGGATAAAATCCCAGACAATAAGAAAATAACCGGCATAGCCCATTGAGTTAATCACCGAAAGTTCATAATCCAGGCGCTCTTTCATCTCATCGGTCAAGGAATTATAGCGATTTTTCAAGCCTCTGTGGGCCAGATCCGTGAGATATTCACTTAAATCGCTGCCGTCCGGAGGCTGATAATTGGGTAGCTGCGCGCCTTGCACACTGATTGCCAGATTGCACTTTTCAGCGATCTCCAGGGTATTGCTTAAAGCCTCCGGATGACCGGTGAAGAGACGGGCCATTTCCTCTGCGGATTTAAAATAAAACTCAGGGTATTCAAACTTGAGGCGTTTGCCCTCATTCAGCTTCTTATTGGTGCCTATGCAGATAAGAACATCCTGGGCTCTGGCATCCTCCCTGTCAATATAGTGGATATCATTGGTGGCCGCTACCGGGATTTCCGTATTACGGGACATTTCCAACAACTCTTTAATCACCACCTTCTGATCAGGAATGCCGTGATCCTGGAGCTCCAGGTAAAAATTATCAGGACCGAATAGATCCCGGTAATAGATAGCCTTTTCTAAAGCCTCTTTGCTTCTATTCTCTATTATCAACCGCGGGATCTCACCAGCCAGACAGGCGGTAAGTGCAATCAGCCCCTCATGATACTTCTCTAAAAGCTCATCATCTATGCGCGGCCGGTAGTAGAAACCCTCTGTATATCCCAGGGAGGATAGCAACATCAGATTACGGTATCCCTGTTCATCTCTCGCCAACAGCACCAGGTGATGATAACGCGCCCCCTTCTCGCTTCCCGATTTCTTATATCTGGATTCCGGAGCCAGGTAGAATTCTGAACCGATAATAGGTTTAATGGAGTGTTTCTTACATTCCCGGTAAAATTTCTGGACTCCGAACATATTTCCGTGATCGGTCAGGGCCAGGGCTGACATTCCCTCACTCTTTGCTTTACCAACCAGGCTACCAATCCCGGCGGCACCATCGAGAAGTGAAAAATCAGAATGATTATGGAGATGAATAATTTCAGGCACAATCCCCTCCCTATCGGTTATTACCTTTAATATTTTGCGTGTTCAGCGCAAAAAATAATCAAGTCCAGCGCCCGAATATATTGTGTTGTACTTTTCATTTTAAGAACCTCGGTTGCAGATGTAATCTACGCTGGGCTATTATACTATAAATTTTGTATCAGCCTCTGTAAAGACTGAAGAACCTGTTTGTGTAAGAATCTGTAGCACTCCAGGGGCCTTTAAGCCTTGCTCTTCATAGCACCAGCCGCTGCTACCTGTTTTCCCGGTGAATATTCTCTATAAACCAGCGCAGTAACCGTAAACCAGTGGCTCTTTTATAGGCAGCTGAAAAGCTGCTGTCAGTCAGCGGCTCCAGCAATTCGTCAGCGCCTGCGAGCAGGGATTCAACCTCTTTTTCAGAGAGAGGTAATGTTTTTCCCTCTAAGCGTGATTCCAGTTCGAGGCTCCTGAAGACCGTATTGTTTAATCCGCCGAGCGCGAACCGGACTGTTTCCAGTATACCCTTAGAAAAACGGGCCAGACCGCAGAAATTTAATAGTGGATGGCTGCAGATATGAGAGCCGGAAACCTTTCTAAAAACTTGATAATCCCATTCCTCGAGAGGGATGCGTATACGAAATAGTATTTCCCCCTCTTTTAACACTGTTTCTCCGGCTCCGGGGAAAAAGCGGGAGATGGGCACCCATCTAGAACCGGATAGACTGCGAATCTCAAGCTGGCCGTCAATTGCATATAATGGAGCGATCGAATCATTATTGGGTATAGCCGCACAGATATTGCCGCCGAGAGTAGCCAGATTACGGACAGCCGGATTGGCGATTGATCTTAAGGCAGTTGAAAGGGCTTCCGGAAGTATATGTCTGCCGATGCTCACAATCCGGGAAATAGGCAGACAGGAACCTATTTCCAGATAACGCTGGCTGCGGCGAATCCTGGATAGTTCCTCAACCTTTCCCAGATAGATCACTATTTTACTTTCTGCGCTGACACTATCCGGTTTTAACCGGGTTGCACGCTCAGTGCCGCCGGCAAAAAGAAGGGCATCCGGATTCTTAGCGTAAAGCCGGAGCAAGCCATTTACGCTCTTGGGTCGCAATACCCGCAATAGATCACCTGGTTTTGCCATAACGCCTACTCTGTGGTTTAGCGGCACCCCCCCTGATCCCTGCGATTATATTATCATAATCACCACAACGGCATACATTTCCACTCAATGCCTCTCTGATCTCTGCCGCAGTAGGAGAACTGTTTTCCGCCAGCAGGTTCCCGGTAGCCATTATTATTCCTGACGAGCAGAAACCACAGGGGAAAGCGCCCGTAACCTCAAGGGCCTGCTTCAAATTAGCATATTCTTTGCTCTGAGCATAACCCTCAATAGTCACTATCTCAGCATCAGGCAGTTTGAAAGCCGAAATCAGACAGGAGTTCACCAGGTTGCCATTCATCAGGACCAGGCAGGAACCGCATCTTCCCTCTCCGCAGCCTTCTTTGGTGCCGGTGAGTCCCAGATCGATCCTTAGAATATCAACCAGCCTCCTGCCTGGTGAGCTGTTTATAGTAACCGGTCTCTTATTTACAAGAAAGTTTATCTTCAACTGCTCAATGCTCCATATATTTCTGGATTATTTCCGGTGACAGGGGCATCTGATCAATATAATATCCGGTTGCCTGTGATACCGCTGCTCCATATGCCGGAGCTACCCCTGAAAAGGGCAGATCACCAATTCCTCGGGCTTCTCCACTACCGATAAAATCTATCCTGATCGGCGGCAGATTCATGAGCCCGGGTACTGTATATTGTTCATACGGGCACAGGATATGTAAAAGATCAACCGGCTCATGCTCAGCAGAGGCTGCATACCCTAAAGCCCTGATTACCATTCCCTTCACCATCCTGACAGCCAACTTCTCTGTTAATAGATCCACAATAGATCCTGAATCAATTGCCAGCCAGATACCCCGGCAGTTCGGCTGCAGAGTAACCGGATCGATCTCCAATTCCAGGACTGTTGCTGCCCAGGAATATTCCCTGTAAGGCGAACCCTTAAGGTATTCAGCATCCCAGCCTGGCTCTTTCGGCTCTTTGCAGCTCTGCCTGACTTCGATTGGCAACGAACTGATCAAACGCTTTTTTTTAATGGCCAGACAGCATTTTTCCAGCAATCTGTATATAACTGTTAATGTACGGACTGTGGAAGTAGCTCCGGAGTTGGGAACATTCGCAGTATCCACCGAAGCAATAGTAATTTTTTCCGGCTCAATATCCAGAATACGTGCTGCTATCTGCCTGAAAATTCTGCTGCTTTCCAGTTCATTGTCAACAATAGAAGTCAGTATAGTTAATCTGCGGTCAAGCTCCAGCCGCACCTTTACTGTGCAGCCTTTATCACCATGGTCCTCTCCCTGGTAGCCGATCCCTTTTGAACAGACAGCCAGGCCGATTCCCCGCAGCGGGTTCCTGGTATTGGCAATACTCTCTCTCCTGTTCTTCAATGCATTATATGCTGCGTGTTTCCTGCTGAAATCCGAGATAGCCACAACTTTCTCTAAAACCGGAAGACCGCCTGCATATTCCTTGATCTTACCCCTGGTCGGTAAAGTATCTCCCCGCTTCAGCAGGTTCCTGCGCTTCCACCGAGCGGGATCCTCATGAGCAATCTCTGCCAGTCTGGCTGCCTGCAATTCCACAGCAAAAAAGGATTGAGCTTCGCCGAAGCCTGGGAAGATGCCTGCCGGAACCCGGTTGCTCTGGATCAGCTGTGCCTTCACTTCCAGACTGGGGCAATTATACTCGCCGCAGGCAGAGAGAGCGGCTTTAAGAAGCCCATGGGCGGAATTGAGTTGATAAGCCCCGGCATCCAGGGTGATTTCCACCTGCATGCCTAAAGGATTTCCTTCTTGATCCAGGGCTGTCCGGTGGCTGATCCAGGAGCCCGAACTTTTACAGGTATAGGCAATATCCTCTTCCCGGCTGTAAATCATCTTTACCGGTTTTACAGTAGCATAGCTCAAAAGAGCAGCGTGACCGCCCAGCGTAAAAGAAGGTTCCAGCTTACCATCCAGCGAACAGCCCAGAGAGGGGGTGATGACTCTCACTCTTCTAGGGTTCAGGGCCAGCAATCCGGCAATATTGGCCCGCAAAGCAAAAGGGTCCTGGGTCGAGCTGTGTACTATCAGTGATTTGCCGTCCCATAGAGCAACAGCGCCCTGGGTATCGGCATGGAAGTGTTCCTGCGCGGCGGTCCGGTAATCAGCCTCAACAATCTGGTAAGCATTTTTTATAGACTCATTTATTTTGCCGCGTGAAAAGCTCAAACGCTTTAAGACCCGGCAGCGCTGATCTTCTATATCTTTCATACCCTCAAGGTAAAAGGGCTCCTCCTCTCTGTACTCCACCTTTATGAGCTTCACGAGCTCACGGAGTACAGCCTGGTCCTCTCCAGCTATTAACAGAATAGGCTCGCCGATGAAATTAACCTTTTTGTAAGCCAGACATGGCATCCGCCCGGGGCACTGGATATAATTGACCCCTGGTATATCAGCCGCGGTTACCGCTTTATAACCGGGAGGCAGCTCCGGCACTTTAATAGAAAGAATGTGTCCTCTGGCTATCCCTGAGCGCAAGGTCAGGCCATAGAGGCAATCCTTCGGCAGAATATCCGCTATAAAGTCCTGCTTGGCAACCATCACGCTTCAGGAACTGTTTTTCAGGCGTTTTTCCAGACGAAGATGTGTTCCTGATTTTCCACGGATAATAGTAATCACCTCCGCAGCAATCGAAACAGCAATCTCAGCAGGAGTATCACCGCCCAGATCCAGGCCAACCGGGGCATAGAGATAATCCGGAACAAATATACCCTCACTTCTCAACCGCTTGAAAAGAGTACCTACTTTTTTATTTGATCCGATCATTCCTATATAAGAAAAGGGCTGCTCCGTGCTCAAGAGTTGTTTAACTACATCATAATCATAACCATGTCCATGGGTAGCAACAAAGCAGAAACCGGCCCGGATTGTTTTTTCCAGTACCGTCGAGATATTCCGGTAATCACCTATTATAATCTCACGCCGGGGACCCTCCCCAAGCATCTCTTTTACTTCAGGGCGGTTATCAAAAACCGTTACCCGGAAACCCAATGACTCCAGGATCGGGGTGAGAGCGCGG